>JAAYKH010000044.1 GCA_012522475.1 Chloroflexota bacterium
CTTCACCGCTGTACACTATTGGGGGGCAGGCCTGAATCGAATCGAACGACAGGGAGACCTGGTTTGGACGAGCCTGACCCTGGAGGATCGACAAAAAACGGGCTATGATCAGGACGATGATGCCAACCTGGTCAATGTCTTATCTTCTGTGCGCGAAGCAAAGATAGCGATTATTTTTGTCGAACAACCAGGCCATTCCGTAAAAGTCAGCTGGCGGGCCAGACCCGAGTTTGATGTATCGGAGGTTGCCCTCCAGTTTGGTGGCGGCGGGCACGCTGCAGCAGCAGGCGCCGATATCGCCGGCACTCTGGCGGATGTACAGCAAGAAGTCCTTCAAAAGACAAGAAAACTATTGTAAAATTAAAAGGAATATCATTAAAATAAACTTGGGGAATAAGGAAAAAACATGAGTGAACAAGAAGTAAATCTAAAAGACACGGTTTCGGGGGTGCTGGTAATTGATAAACCCGTTGGGATGACATCTCACGCTGTTGTCCAGGTTGTCCGTCAGGGTACCGGGATACGCCGGGCCGGGCACACCGGTACGCTGGATCCGCGTGCTTCGGGTGTGCTGGTGGTTCTGGTTGGGCCAGCAGTGCGACTGAGCGAGTATGTCTCCGCCTCAGACAAGCGCTACCAGGCAATTATCCGCCTGGGTGAGACGACGGATACCTACGATGGGGATGGCGAAGTCGTCACACGCCGCCCGGTTGACATTACCACCGAACAAATTGAAGAAGCGCTGACTCATTTCGAAGGCACAGTTGAACAAACGCCGCCCGCTTATTCTGCCAAGCGAGTCCAGGGGAAGAAAGCTTATGAACTTGCCCGTGAAGGTGAAGCAGTGGAATTGGAGCCGAAAGAGATTGACGTTTATCACCTGGAGTTGCTCGAGTGGGACCCGCCTGAAGCCATCATTGATGTGTTTTGCTCCTCGGGTACCTATGTGCGCTCCTTGTCGAATGATCTGGGTGAATTGCTGGGGTGCGGTGGTCATCTGGTGGGCTTACGCAGAACTAAAAGCGGTGAATTTGCCCTCAGGGATGCGATTCAACTTCGAAAACTGGAAGAAGCTTTTGAAACCGGGGATTGGTATAAATATTTGATTCCAGCAGCTGAAGCCCTGGCCGATTGGCCTTCACGTGAATTGACCAATGAAGAAGTGGATCTGGTTCGTCATGGACACCGTATCCCGGTTGAGAAAGCACCTGAAAACCCGGAGCGCTGGATTCGGGCGATTAGCCAGCAAGGCGAGCTGGTGGCTTTGATGGAGTACGCGCCAGAGGAAAAAGAATGGCAACCGAGAAAGGTTTTTTTTAGTTAGACCTGCTGATCGATCATTATGGTTTGACGCCAGATCGCCCTTTCTTCGGTTTTGAGGGAGGGGTGGTTTTATGAAAACTGCAACCTGCTGCTTATGTTAACTATTCCACAACCTGATCTGGATATCCTCGATTTTAATGTGTTGGAACCCCGACCCTTTGATGATGCTTGTATCACCATCGGCAACTTCGATGGGGTACACCTTGGGCATCAGGCCATCATCAAACGTATGGTTCAGGAGGCTCATCGAGCAACCCGCCCCGTACGGGTCATTACTTTTTACCCCAACCCCTATGTCTTTTTCACCAACGCTGCCGAGGCCTATTATCTTTCGACCCCGGGCGAAAAACAGCGTCAATTGTTGTCATTGGGAGTTGACCAGGTGATCACCTTCAAGTTTGATGAAGACTTTGCTGAACTAATACCTGAGACGTTTTTGGTTCAGTTAAAGCAATCTTTTGGGTTAGGTGTGCTGGTTGTAGGCCAGGACTTTGCGCTGGGCGCTAACCGCCAAGGCACAATACCTGTTTTGAAACAAATTGGTCGGGCGCATGCTTTTACGGTAAAAACCATCCCTTTTATTGATCTGGGGGGCATACAGCTTTCATCCACTCAAATCCGGCAATACCTGGATAGGGGTGAAGTTGATCGTGCTGCGGAGCTCCTGGGGCGGCTGTATGCGGTGACTGGTGAGGTGGTGCACGGCTCGAGCCGGGGTGCGCAGATCGGTGTCCCAACTGCGAATCTGGCCCACTGGCCAGGAAAGAAATTGCCAGCGGTGGGGGTGTATGCCACTCGTGTAAACCTGCCAGGAGGGGTGTTTCAAGGAATTACCAATGTGGGTTTTCGACCGACCTTTGAAGATCAAGCACAGGCGAACGTTGAAGTGTATATCTTAAATTTTTCTCAAAACATCTATGGACAGGTAATCCGCCTTGATTTTATTCAGAAAATCAGGGATGAACAAAAATTTACAGGCGTAGACGCGTTTTTAGCGCAAATTGAACGCGACAAGGAGACCGCAAAAAGGATTTTTGAACATGACGAAAGCAAGACGAATTTACCTTCTCAGCCCTAAAGAATACAGCCCCGAGACGATTGCTGTGGCTTTTGCTAAAACCTCTCGGTCGCCCTTGCCCTTTGATGAAATTGCCGCCGAGTTAAACGATGAGAGCTCGGCGCGCTTTCATGAAAAATGGGTGGTTGGTTATGGACACGGCTCTGTTGCTGAGCACGCGGTGCTCCATTTAGCGTTTGAAAATGTCTCTCGGCTGGCGATTGAAACGATTGAAGCCAACCGGTTAGCATCCTATACTGAAAAATCGACACGCTACCAGGTGTGGGACGAGGGTGCCTTCTATATGCCCGAGGAGCTGGTCGGCAGCCCTTTCGAGGAAGCCTATCGGAGCCTTTGCCAGCGTCTGTTCGAGGCCTATGCCAATTGCATCTCGCCTGTTAAACGCTGGCTGACAGGATCGCTTCCCAGGCACGAGGGAGAAACGGACGCCGCTTATGAGCGGCGGTTAGCGCCGGCTGCCGTTGACATCGTACGCTTTTTATTGCCTGCCTCCTCCCTGGCAAACGTGGGCATGACCGTTAACGCCCGTGCCCTGGAATATGCGATTTGCAAACTACTCAGTTCACCCTTGGCTGAAGTGCGCGCCATCGGTGAGCGCTTGCTGGCGGTTGGAAAGCTGGAAACCCCGACGTTGATTAAATACGCCGCCCGTGATGATTATTTATTAACGGTTGAAGAAAAAATGGGGAAACGGGCACAGGGCTTGAGCCATGCGGATGGAAAAAACCATGCTTTTCGCTTACTGTATTGGGACCAGGACGGTCAGGAACGAATTTTGGCAGCAGTGGTGTTTCGGTTTGGCGATCGGGTTGATTTTCAAAGTGCTTATGAATATGTACTCGGCCTGACATTGGATGAAAAAACCAGCCTGGCGACCGAGTTGATGGGCGGCCGCGGCCGGTTTGATCAACCCTTGCGAGAGTTTGAATATGCCCAGATGGAATTTGAAGCTGTAATGGATCAGGGTGCGTATTTTGAATTCAAACGTCACCGGATGATGACGCAAACGGTTCAA
>JAAYKH010000045.1 GCA_012522475.1 Chloroflexota bacterium
CCCGTAATCAAATCCGATTCCGTCGCAACGGCATAGACGCCATCATCGTAAAAGGTCAAAAACTTGAAGGGCGGTTGGGTTTCCACACCGTCTTCGGCAAAGCTTGTCAGCCGCCAGGTCTTCCACAACAGCGAGAGGTCATCTTCCTGGATAGGATAACCGGCATCGCCGTCGAACGCGATCGTATTTTCCGCAACCGGGTAAGCGCTGGTTTCGTTTGCATCCTCACCAGGCAAGGGGAAACAACCCTCAGAATACTCCCCAGTTTCCAAATCAATCTGGCAAGCTTCTTCTATGGTCGCTTTCGCCTGACAAGCCGACAGGATGGCTAACAAAACCAGGCTCCCCAGAAAGATGACACCCCAAGGTTTAGTTTTCTTCATGCGCCGCTTCCTTTTCCTGGTGTAAAGTGTATGACCTTTGGCGAACCGCCTTGATAAAGGCCAAAAACAAGGGGTGGGGTGCGTTGGGCCTGGAAAGAAACTCGGGGTGAAATTGTGTACCCAGCATAAAGGGATGCTCCTGAACTTCAACGATTTCAACCAGCCGTCCGTCAGACGAAAGGCCCGAGCAGATCATCCCAGCCTGCTCCAGCGCCGGACAATATTCATAACTCAATTCAAACCGGTGACGATGACGTTCAACCACCAAGCTCTTCTGGTAGGCCTGGCGGGCAATGGTATTGGGCTGCAGCTGGCAGGGATACAAGCCCAGGCGCATGGGGCTATTTTTATTCATCAGGTCCGGCTGGTCCGGCGGCAGATCTGTAATTTGTGCCAGTGTGCTGGGGTCAGATGCAGATGAATGGGTAGTTTCCAGTTGCAGCACATGCCGGGCAAAATCGATCACCATTGCCTGCATCCCCAGGCACAAACCCAGGTAGGGCACCTGATTCACACGCGCATAGGTCGCGGCTTTAATTTTGCCTTCAACGCCACGATTGCCAAAGCCGCTGGGCACCACAATACCATCCACCTGGCTTAATATCGCCAGGCTATCCTCCTTTTCAAGGTCACAAGATTGCACCCAGGTGATGTTTACCTCCACATCGTTGGCAATTGCCGCGTGCGTCAGCGCCTCCCTAACGCTGAGGTAAGCATCGTGCAGTTCAACATATTTCCCCACCAGGGCAATCCTGATACTCGGTTTGGGCTGCTTAATTTTAGTGATGATATTTTCCCACGCTTGCAAATCAGGCTTTTGTCTGGGCTCCAGGTCAAGCAGGTTTAACAGCAAATCGGCGACGCCAGTATTCTCAATTTGTAAAGGGACTTCGTAAAGAATGGGAGTGGTTACCATCGGGATGACCGCGTTGGTCTTCACATCGCAAAACAGCGAAATTTTTTCCTGCAGATCGGCGGCAATGGGGTAGTCAGCCCGGGCAATGATCACATCCGGTATGATACCAATCGAACGCAGTTCTCGAACGGAGTGCTGGGTTGGCTTGGTCTTGAGTTCTCCTGTGGCTCCAATGTGGGGCAGCCAGGTCAGGTGTACATAGGCGGTATTTTCCCGCCCCAAATCCAACCGCATCTGTCGAATGGCCTCAAGGAAGGGCAAACCTTCGATATCGCCCACGGTGCCGCCAACCTCTACCAGGACGATTTCGGCATTGGTCTCCTTGTCCACCAGGCTTATCCGGCGCTTAATTTCGTTGGTGATATGCGGAATCACCTGGATGGTGCCCCCGAGATAGTCCCCGCGCCGTTCTCGCTGGATCACCTCAGCATACACCTGCCCAGTTGTAAAATGGCACACTTTGCTCAGACGGATATCGACAAAACGTTCGTAATGGCCCAAATCGAGGTCTGTTTCCGAGCCGTCATCCAGCACAAACACTTCACCATGCTGGTAGGGACTCATCGTCCCGGGGTCTACGTTAATGTAGGGGTCTAATTTTTGAATCGCAATTGAGAACCCGCGCGCCTTTAAAAGCCTGCCTATTGCAGCCGCTGTAACGCCCTTGCCAATTGAGCTTAACACACCACCCGTGATAAAAATATACTTTGTCGTCATCTGTCTCCATCATCCAATACAGATCAAAACCCAAACCAATACACCTTGTGCGTAACCATCACTATTAAAAGCTAAGGGGAGGGCCGATTATTCCGGCACCTCCCCGGTAGATCTATGCGGATTTTTTATGCCCTGCCTTCATAGTCGCAAGGTATAAATCATTAATCCTGACCTATTTTTGTCTCCAGCGTTCGGGAGAGAATATCATTCTGTTCAGAATCTGCGTCCTTTTTTTTGCGTGGTTTTTGAATTGCGTTTAAAGCCTCTTCGCCTTCAGATTTTTCCATCGCCTGACGCATGGCAATTTCCATGGCGGTCAGTTCCGGTTCGGGCGCAGATTCTTCTTCTGGTTTATCCTTACCGCTGCCATGCAGTTCTGGCGCCGGTGCCTCCGGTACTTCAAGGAGGGCTTTAACACTCAGTTTGATCTGCTTCTTCCGACGATTGACCTCCAGCACCTGCGCTTCAACCTCATCGCCCTCGCGGACAACTTCGCTGGGGGTGCGCACATAACTGTGCGAAAGCTCGCTGATGTGAATTAACCCGGGGCGTTCAGCGCCGATTTCCAAAAAGACGCCAAAGGTCTCCAGGCGAATCACGGTGCCTTTAACCGTCATACCAGGTTTAATCTCGCGCCATTCCAGCCCGAGCGGTTCTTTCATGGTCAACTCAATGCGATCTTTGCGCACTCGCTTGACCCAAAAATCCATCACCTGGCCTTTTTCCAAGACCTCTTCAATTGAATTGATTGGTTTTCTCGTGTCGCCGTCTTTGACAGCCTGGGAAATGTGAATGAATGCAGGGGTTTTACTGCCGATATCAACCAGAGCTCCCTGCAGTGTGGTCTTAAGCACCGTCCCCGTATAGCGCTCTTTAGTCTTAATTTCTTTTTCTTGTTCCATGGTGCTTTTTCTCCCAATACACAATACAAATTTACGACGGATGATTATACTTTGCGGGGTAGTGAATGTCAAACAGAGCTGGCGTTGGCCGTCATTCTATACTGCTGGTTACCCCCTAACCTAATTAATTTTTCTTATCGCCGGGTTAACGGCGCCGGCTGAGCAGCCACCAGGCCAGGCCGCCGCCCAGAACGATCACGCCCAGTACCATTTGCAAAACACGTTCGATCTTCTGCCAGACAGGTTGTGTGGGTTCCGGGTCTACTATCTTATCACTGCGTTGGATGAGCTCACCGCCCTCATCCAGGTTTATTCCCAGGATGAAGTCCAGCGCTCCTTCTTCTAAGGCCGCCAACGTATCTGCTTCGGCATCAACTGGCGGTAAAGTCTCTATTTCCAGCAGGCTTTCCAGTTCCTCAGCAAAGGCCGTTTCTGGTTCGGCTGCTGGAAGCAATTCTTCTGTCAGCCAGGTCTCTGTTGTGGCGACCTCATCATCGAGCTGGGCTTCCGCCACCACAGGCGCGTCCATCATCTGGGCTTCTCCACCCCGTCCCAGTACATGGCCATCGCCTATTTCAGGTGACATCCAAACGATCAACGGTTCCAACTCGGTTTCATCCGTCAATATTGCAGCTTCCTGCGCCGGCGCCATCCGTGTACGGGCCAGGATCGTCTTATTCAGCAAGAATTCCACGCCAATCAACACCACCAGCAGAACCGCCGCCAGGCTGGTCGCCAAACGTAACGGTGCCAGCCAAGACACCTTCTTTTGAGCTCGCACAGGCACCATTTCAGGCGTCAACGTATAATTGCGAGGGGCTTGCAGGTGCGGCAGGTAGCTCGCTGTAAGTTTTGTGCGGCGCAATTGTTCCAGGCGGTCTTGCAAGTGGGGTTCACACTGAAGGCGAGCAACCAGCACCTGGCGGTCAACCGGGCTAAGCTCACCATCCAGATGGGCAGAGAGTAACAGCAGGTCGCGGGCACGCTGTCTTTCAGTCCTCATTTCATTTCCTCAGTGTTATGACGGAAGGGTTCAGGCAAAAGTTCCCAAAACAACTGCAAGCAATCCTGCACCCGTTCACGCGCCCGCGCCAGGCGGCTTTTTACCGTGCCCATCTTTGTGCCGGCCGCTTCAGCAGCTGTTTGATAATCCAGGCCTTCTACATCCACCAGCACCAATATAATGCGGAATTTAGGGTCTAACGCATTGATACAATGTTGAATGGCTGCTTGCAACTCTGCCTGTTCGCTGTGTTCTTCTGGGGTGACCCCTTGATCTTCAATCCAGTAGGGGTCTTCCAGGGTTTCACCATCGGGCAAATGGGGTGTAAGCGGAACAGCCGGCTGGCGCTGACGACGACGGAGCTCATCATAGCAGTGATTGGTAATAATTCTCAACAACCAGGCCTTGAAAGACCCGCCCCGGTATTGATGCAGTTTCTGATAAGCGGAAATAAAGCCTTCCTGGGCGGCATCATCGGCAGCGTCTGGCTCGCCCATAATGCGGTAAGCGACGTTATAGGCCATATCCTGATAGTGCAGCACCAGTACATTAAAAGCGTTCAAGTCCCCGTCAAGCGCGTCTTGAATCAGTGCTCCTTCATCCATGTCTGCCGCCAATTTTCTATGCAAAATGCGAGACAAACTAAATCATCTGAAATAGTTGTTGTGGTGATATTTTTACGCTTCACTATCCTGGGTACGCAGGTGCGGGAATAGAATTACTTCCCGGATACTGCGCCGTCCGGTGAAGAGCATCACCAACCGATCCACACCGATGCCAAAGCCGCCAGCCGGGGGCATGCCATAGCTGAGGGCGTTTAGAAAGTCATCATCCATGGGGTGCTGTTCCTCGTCGTCATCGGCATAAGCTCGATCCATTTCAATGAAGCGCTGTTCCTGATCCAAGGGGTCATTCAGCTCGCTGAAGGCATTGCATAGTTCCATTCCGCCAATGAAACCTTCAAAACGCTCGACCACCATTGGATCGCCGGGCTTACTTTTCGCCAGAGGAGAGATGTCCCTGGGGTAATTATACAAAAACGTCGGCTGGATGAAGTTGGGCTCTAAAAAGTCCCCGATCAAAGTGTCGATCAGTTTTCCACGGGTTGAGCCCGGTTTATGTTTGATCTGCCTGGCTTCCATCGCCATTTGTAAGGATTCAGCCGTGGGGTGTTCATTAATATCGATGCCAGCCGCCTCCAGGATACCCTGACGCAATTCAACCCGCTTCCACGGAGGTGCCAGATTGATCTCGTTCCCGTTAAAGGTGACGATTGTCGTTCCCAGTACTTTTTCAGCAGCAAAGGCCACCATCTCTTCGGCAAGCGCCATCACCATCAGATAATCGGCATAAGCCCAATAAAATTCAAGCTGGGTAAATTCGGGGTTGTGTTTGTAAGAAACGCCTTCATTGCGGAAATCTCGGCCGATCTCGTACACCCGCTCCAAACCACCCACTAGAAGCCGTTTGAGATAGAGTTCAAAAGAAATCCGCAGATACAGGTCCTGGTGAAGCTGGTTGTGATGAGTGATAAAGGGCTGTGCGGCCGCGCCGCCATAGATCGGCTGCAAAATAGGGGTCTCAACCTCAATGAAATCGCGGTCGTCCAGGAATTTCTGCAGTGCTCGTATCGTTGCTGAGCGGGTTTTGAAAATTTCCTGAACCTCGGTGTTAACCGCCAGGTCCACATAGCGCTGTCGATAGCGTGTCTCCGGATCACTGAGCGTGGCGTGCCGAATAATCTCGCCGTCAACGACTTCATCTTTGGCCGCTGGAAGAGGGCGTAGGGTTTTAGCGAGCATTTTAAAATCTTCGACATGCAGTGAGACCTCACCTCGTTTCGTGCGGAACATGGTCCCGCTGGCCTGGATGAAATCACCCAAATCGTAAAAGCTGGTCAGTTCAGCCATTTTTTCCTCGCCCAGGTCATTCACTCTGAAGAAGAGCTGCAACCCCCCGTCTCTGTCCTGGATATGGGCAAAAGCCAGCTTACCCATCAACCGCAACGAGCGGATCCGCCCGGCAGCGGTCACCTGGATGGGGCGTGCCTCGGTTTGTGCTTCTGCGTTGACAAATGCGTCAATGGCGACCTGGCTGGTGTGGGTTTGTTCGGAACGGGTAGGGTAAGGGTCAATCCCCGCGGCTTCCAGGGCGCGCAGTTTTTTCAAACGGGCTTGTTCCAGTTCGGAAAATGATTCTTCCAGCATAATACCTTCCTCAAGTTGATAAATAAAAACCCCGACCAGTTCTGC
>JAAYKH010000089.1 GCA_012522475.1 Chloroflexota bacterium
ACGTTCCCGTTTCTTTATGCTCTGCTGTAAAACGTTGCTGGGTGTTTAACAGTGAAATGACCAGAGCATGGTTTTCTGCTGCATACGAAACAACTCCTGCAATGCCCCCCGACCCAATGACACCCATGTCCGGTCGGACGCCGTCTGCCAATCCTTTATCAATCACAAGGTGATTGTGCCTGTGGTTGACTGAATTTTTAATGACACGGGCGGGAATGAAAGAAAAAGTATCAAGGGTGCTCGTGGGTATTTCTTTTTTTGCCAGTAGGGAGTGTTCCAAAAGGGAGAGTCTGGCCAGCTCTTCTTTAAGAGCCGCATTTTCTTGACTAAGGGCATCGTTCAGAGTCCTAAGATTTTTGAAAGCAATCCACGAAGAACGTCTTTCCCAGGCTGATGTTTGCCATTTTCGTACTACTTGCAAGACGGCGTTTTGCTGAAAATAACTGTTGTTGACCATCAGGACAATGGCCACAGTCTGCAATGCTACAAACAAGAGCAGCACCAAAATTTTTCTAAGCAAATAGGGTAGGCCGGCCATGCACAACCTCTGTTTTTTATCTTAATAAAAATGGGAAACTCCCAATATTCTTTAAAGCAATACCCGGTCCTCTGGCCACAGAGTGCAACGGACCTTCAGAAATATGGAACGGGATGTTTATTTTGTCTTGCAAACGTTTATCTATACCACGTAACAGGGCGCCTCCGCCTGTAAGGAAAATGCCACGTTGTACAATGTCTGAATACAGTTCCGGAGGGGTTTGTTCCAGAACAGCCAATACAGCCGATTCAATTTTGGCCAGGGATTTATCCAAACAGTGGGCAATTTCCTGGCTGGTTACAGACACTTCTACCGGAAGGGCTGTCATCAAGTTGGGACCGCGCACAAGCATGGGTTCCGGTTGTTCTGTCAAATCGGAAAGGGCAGCTCCTACACTAATTTTGATGTCTTCTGCCGTACGCTCTCCAATTTTTATGTTGTGCTGGTGTCGCATGTATTGTTGGATTTCTTGTGTAAAGACATCTCCTGCCACTCGGATGCTTTGGTTGCACACAATACCTCCAAGAGCAATAACGGCAATTTCCGTAGTTCCACCGCCTATATCTACCACCATGTTGCCTTCAGGGGCCGTTACGTCAATACCAATACCCAAGGCGGCTGCCATGGGTTCGTAAATCATATAGACATCGCGGCCTCCGGCGTGTTCGGACGAATCGCGTACGGCACGGATTTCTACTTCTGTACTACCGGAAGGGATGCATACTACCATACGTAAGCTGGGCATGAAAAACTTGTTTTTTGGGTTGATCAGCTTGATCATACCTCTGACCATTTGTTCTGCTGCATTGAAATCTGCAATGACTCCGTCTTTCAATGGGCGGATGGTCTTGATGTTTTCGTGTGTTTTCCCTTGCATCAGTCGCGCTGTTTTACCGATTGCCAAGGGTTTCCCCGTATTCTGATCAATGGCTACGATGGACGGTTCGTCAACGACCACTTTGTCGTTGTGAATGATGATGGTATTGGCAGTACCCAGGTCAATGGCCAGTTTTTGTGTCAAGAAAGAAAAAGCCATAAAATTGTATCTAGTGTTTAAAA
>JAAYKH010000007.1 GCA_012522475.1 Chloroflexota bacterium
ATTTTACGAAAAGTATTGGCCTGACCTGCCGCTAATCGGCGAGAAAATCGAAATCATCACATAGAAAGAGGAAGACGATGGATTTAGGATTAAAAGGAAAAACAGCGCTGCTAACTGGCGCGAGCCGGGGTTTGGGTTTGGCTACAGCCAAAGTGCTTGCCCAGGAAGGCGTTAATCTTGCGCTCAACAGTCGCGATGCTAAAAAACTGGCGCTTGCTGAAAAAGAATTGATTGATTATGGTGTGAAGATCGTGCTATTACCCGGCGATGTTACTGACCCCGAAATTCCGGAAAGGTTGGTTGATCAAACCACTGCTGCCTTTGGCGGCTTTGACCTGTTGTTCACCAACGCGGGCGGCCCTCCGCCAGCCATTTTTACCGAAATTGATGATGAGACCTGGGCACACGCAGTTGACCTATCTTTCATGAGCCATGTTCGCTTGATCAGGGCTGCGCTGCCAGTGCTCAGGAAATCCGAGGCTCCATCGGTCCTTACCGTGACGTCGATGTCGGTTAAGCAACCGATTCCCAATTTGGTCCTGTCGAACAGCATTCGCGCGGCAACTGCCGGGTTGACCAAAACCCTGGCGCTTGAACTGGGCGGCGAGGGCATTCGTTTTAACTCGATTCTGCCTTCGTGGACCCTGACCGAGCGAATTGAGCAATTGATGACCGACCGGGCAAAGCGCAGCGGCACCACCCTCGAAGCGGAAATCCAGGCGCAAAATGCAAAAGCCTCATTGGGACGCATGGCAAAACCCGAGGAATTTGCTCGTGCTGCTGTTTTTTTACTTTCACCGGCAGCATCTTACATCACGGGTGTGATGTTAACAGTAGACGGCGGCGCCTATAAGGGGTTGCTCTAAGGTGCCAATTTTGACACAGAAAAGCCTTCAGCAGCGGATTGAACGCATCCTGCCCACTGTAACCAAACCCGGACGCTATGTGGGGGGTGAGTTAAATCAGGTGGTCAAACCCTGGGACAGCGTGCAAACCCATGTGGCGCTGGTCTTTCCGGATATTTACGATTTGGGACAATCTAACCTGGGGATGGCACTGTTGTACGATCGTCTGAACCAGCACGCCGATATCGCTGCAGAGCGTGCCTTTTCTCCCTGGGTCGATATGGAAACAGCCATGCGTAATGAGGAGATTCCTCTGTTCAGCCTTGAGAATAAGCGCCCCCTGATCGACTTTGACATCATTGGCGTGAGCCTGCCTTATGAAACCCTGTACACGAATTTTCTCAACATCCTCGATCTGGCAGGGATTCCGCTGTATAGCAAAGCTCGAGATACGCACCACCCGCTGGTGATCGCTGGCGGGCAGGCGGTCTTCAACCCGGAACCGGTAGCGGCGTTTGTCGACGCCTTTGCCATTGGTGAAGGCGAAGAGATGGTCTTTGAGATTGTAGCCGCTCACCAATCATGGATTGCCTCGAAAGGTTCGCGCGAGGAACTGTTGACCCGGCTGGCGGGCATCCCGGGTGTGTATGTGCCCGCGTTAGTTGCTGTGAAATATCACGCGGATGGCAGGGTTCAAGCTGTTGAATCCGTGCATCCGGCAATGAAGTTGCCGGTGGATAAGCGTATTCTGGCAAAACTCCCGTCGCCATTAAACCGCTTTTTGGTCCCCAATGTTGAAGTGGTCCACGAGCGCGTCAGCGTTGAAATTATGCGCGGCTGTACGCGTGGGTGCCGTTTCTGTCATGCGGGAATGGTCAACCGGCCTATCCGGGAGCGCTCAGTTGATGAGGTGCTCACCGCCATACAGGCAGGGTTGGACCAAACCGGCTACGAGGAAGTCAGCCTGCTGTCCTTGTCCTCTTCTGACTACAGTGAAATCATCCCTTTGATTGAGGGTTTGAAGGCGCTTCTAATCGAGCGCCAGGTCGACATCTCTTTACCATCACTGCGGATTGAATCCTTTTCGGAGGACCTGATGGACGTACTTCAATCTCTCTCGCCGGGTGGAGGGTTTACGCTAGCGCCGGAGGCTGGTACGGAGCGATTGCGCAAGGTCATCAACAAGCCGCTCAGCGATGCAGAGCTGATGAGAACAGTGCGTTCGGTGTTTCAGCATGGTTGGAAATCGCTCAAGCTCTATTTTATGATTGGGCACCCGCAGGAAACCCTTTCCGACATAGAGGCTATCGCTGATACCTGTAAAGCCGTCCTCCAGGAAGGGCGCCAGATTGCTGGCGGGCGGGCCAAGGTGCATGCGGGTGTGAGCACCTTTATTCCCAAACCGCATACGCCCTTTCAGTGGTCTGCTTTTGATGACCTGACCGCGATTGAAACCAAGCTGGCCTTGCTGAGGGAGGCTTTTCGTGGCACCAAAATCAAGATGACCTGGAATGACCCGCAGATGTCACTGCTGGAGGCCTGGCTCTCTCGCGGTGATCGACGCCTGGCACCCGTTATCGAAAGCGCCTGGCGAAAGGGTGCTCGCTTTGACGCCTGGGGCGATCAGTTCCGCATCGAGCCCTGGCAGGCAGCTTTTGCTGAATGCGGATTAGATCCGGATTTCTACAGCAGCAGGGAGCGCGGCTTGAATGAGGTGCTGCCCTGGGATCACATCAATGCCGGTGTTCGTAAGGCCTTTTTGCTGGATGATTACCAACTCAGCCTGGCTGGGGAAATACGCCCGGACTGCCGTGAACGGTGTTATGCCTGCGGGATTTTGGCTTCATTCAATCACCTGCGCCTGGCCCAGCCCGGGGGAGGGTGGAAATGTCCTTGAACCCCCAGGTAGCAGCGGTTACACGTATCCGTGTGCGCTATGCAAAAGGCAACGCGCTGCGCTTTATCGGGCACCTGGACCTGCAGCGCTTGTGGGAACGCTTGCTCAGACGCAGCAAACTGCCGGTGCGCTACTCACAGGGCTTCCATCCCCGAGCACGGTTGAACCTGGCCTCTGCGCTCCCGCTGGGATTTATCAGCGATGAAGAACTGCTCGACTTCTGGTTGGACTCACCCTGCCCGCTGACAGAAATCCAGGCGCGCTTGGCCGAGGCTGCCCCGCCTGGTTTGAAAATTCATACCGTTCAGCAGATCGACCCAAAGGAAACCGCCCTGCAGGTACAGATGAAGGCTAGTGAGTTTACCGTCAGCTTTTATGATCCACCGGCTGCCACAGAATTGGAGCAAAAGATTGCTTGGCTATTGACACAGGAAGTGATCAATAAAACGCGCCGAAAAAAGACTTATAACCTGCGCCCATTGGTGCTTGATATGCAGGTCATCAACACCCTTGCGGGAGAACGCGAGTTGTGGATGCGGTTGCTGGCTGAACCCGCGGCTACCGGCCGCCCGGATGATATTCTTGAGGAGCTGGGCTTTCCTAACACAGCCTACCTGGTTCGTCGAACCAGGGTGATCTTAGGCTAAAGTCTGGTTGCTTGCTGATATTTGGGTATAATTATTGGGTACAGGGAAACCAACCTGTTTATTATGTTCCCGTAGCCTAATGGATAAGGCGACGGCCTCCGGAGCCGTAAATGTGAGTTCGAATCTCACCGGGAATATTCTCTTTTAACCCAAGCATCGTGTAAAATTTAGATACGGTCTTGTTAAGAAAAAGGAAGCTGACATGGCAAGAAATGACCTCACCGCGGAATATCAGGCATTAAAAACCGAAATTCACTACCACAATTACCGCTATCATGTGTTGAATGACCCTGTGATCAGCGATGCTGAATTTGATCTGAAACTGAAGCGCCTCGACGCGCTTGAAGCGGAACATCCTGAATGGATTACCCCCGATTCACCTTCCCAGCGTGCTGGCGCTGAACCTTTGGAGCAGTTTACCAAGGTAGCCCACCCTGCCCCGATCCTCAGCCTGAGCAACGCATTCAATGAGCAAGACCTGTACGATTGGCATGCCCGCATCACCCGGCTGGAGGAGCGGGCGGGAGGTGCAGATTTTGTCGTGGAACCCAAACTGGATGGGTTGACCGTTGTACTGCACTACCGCAACGGGGACTTTGTTCAAGGGGCTACCCGCGGCAATGGCGAGGTGGGTGAAGATATCACCGAAAACCTGCGCACCGTGAAAGCCCTACCACTGCATATTCCTGTTGTTCATGATGGTCCTACGGTTCCAAATGAGCTGGTTGTGCGTGGTGAGGTGTTGATCACCAAGGCGGATTTTGAAGCACTTAATCGCCGGCTGGTAGAACAGGGGCAAAAAACCTATCTTAACCCGCGTAACACGGCGGCCGGCTCGTTGCGGCAATTGGATTCACGAATTACGGCGCAGCGCCCGCTGACGCTGCTGGTGTACGCCATCGTCGATTATGAAGGGGGCGCGATCCCCACCACCCAATGGGGTATACTGGAATTTTTACGCGCATTGGGCTTCCCTGTTTCCAGTGATTCCTGTTATTGCCGGACACTGGATGAAGCTGTTCAGCGATGCTTGGAAACAGACCCTAATGCATTCCCCTTTGAGGTGGATGGAATGGTGGTAAAAATTAACGATCTGGTATTATCCGCCCAATTAGGGGTGGTTGGAAAGGATCCACGCGGCGCGATCGCCTTTAAATTCCCAGCCCAGGAAGTGACGACGCAGTTAAATGATATTGGGGTAAATGTGGGCAGGACCGGTGTGATTACACCCTACGCTATCCTGGAACCTGTGGAGATCGGCGGTGTGATCGTGAAACAGGCGACACTACACAACTTCGATTTTATCCAGGAAAAGGACATCCGTGTTGGTGATCGGGTCCTGGTCAAGCGTGCTGGGGAGGTGATCCCTTATGTAATTGGCCCGATTGTCGATGTCCGCACCGGTGCGGAGGTACCCTTTAGCGTGCCGCACAACTGCCCTTCCTGTGGCGAGCCAATCGTCAACCCGGAAGGTGAGGTGGCTTATTACTGTACCAACAGCGCCTGTCCGGCTCAACTGGTGCGGAATCTGGAGCATTTTGTCTCGCGCGAGGCGATGGGCATCGTTGGGTTGGGGATTATTATCGTTGAACAGTTAATCGGTGCGGATTTGGTTCATGATATTGCTGACCTGTATCGGTTGACAAAAGACGAACTGCTCAATTTGGAAGGCTTTGCAGATAAAAAAGCCGAAAACCTGCTCATGGCCATCGCTGTTTCAAAATCACAGCCTTTGGAACGCTTGATCACGGGGTTGGGCATCCGCGGCGTCGGGGAGGTGGCTGCCCAAGCATTGGCAAAGCACTTTGCTGACCTGGATATGCTCGGCGCATCATCGCAAAGCGAGATTGAAACGATCGAAGGTTTTGGCCCTAATATCGCATCTTCGGTTGTGGAATGGTTCCATTCGCATGAAAACCAGGTCATCCTGGCAAAACTAAAGGAAAGCGGGGTCTGGCCGCAGGCTGAATCGAGGTCTGCCACCGGAGATCAACCCCTGGCCGGGTTAACCTTTGTGATCACCGGCACGCTGCCCACGCTCTCGCGCAGTGCGGCAAAACAATTGATCGAATCCAAGGGTGGTAAGGTGACTGGCAGCATCAGCGGTAATACTGATTTTCTTCTTCTCGGCGCCGATCCGGGGTCGAAGCTGGATCAAGCCCGGCAGCGGGGTGTTGAGACACTCTCGGAAGAAGCACTTCAGCAGTTGATTAAGGATCGCCTGGAATAATGCGCATCATTCTCAAAAGAGGACGGGAAAAATCACTTCTGCGACATCACCCCTGGGTGTTTTCCGGCGCAGTACACGCCATGGAAGGAAATATCGAGCCAGGTGGGACGGTTGCTATCCACGATAGGGATGGTGAGTTTCTGGCCTGGGCTGCGTACAGCCCCGCATCACAAATCCGGGCCAGGGTCTGGAGCTGGGTTGCAAGTGAAATAATTGACGAGGCTTTCTTCCGTAGAAGGATTATCGCTGCCAGAAGGCTGCGTGAAACATGGCTTGCGAACTCCGGGGTCACGGCCTACCGGCTGGTGCACGCTG
>JAAYKH010000046.1 GCA_012522475.1 Chloroflexota bacterium
GTACCGTTACCTTTAAGGACAAAATCAAAATTCAGAAAAATCCTATGATCGGCGTAATTGGTGTTGCCCCCAGTAATAGAGAGGTTCCCAATGGTACGCCGGGCCCTCATGGCGGAAATATGGATTGCACCTTGGTCAGTGAGAATGCCAGTATTTATTTTACCGTTGGCGTAGAAGGGGCACTCTTCGGTGCTGGGGATCTCCATTCAGCAATGGGCGATGGTGAAATTGTAATTTGTGGTGCTGAAACACCGGGTGAAATTCGCTTTTCCGCGCAGGTGGTTGACTCGTTAAAAGGCTTACCGACACCATTCATCCGCAATGCAAATGTCGTTGCTACTGTTTATTCTGCACCAACGATTGACGAAGCGGCGGACGGGGCTATCCAGGCAATGTCATCCTTTCTGACAGATTTTGTGAAAATCCCGCTCAATGACGCTGGCATGCTGATGAGCCTCGCGGGCAACCTCAGGGTCTGCCAGATCGTCGACCCGGAAAAAACAGTGCGCTTTGAATTTCCGATCTCGATTCTCAACCAATATAACTATCAATTGGATTGAAATAAAGAGGCAATCAAAAACACATAAGAAAGAGACTACGGAAGGTAGTCTTTTTTTGTTAACCACTCCTGCAGCCCAGTAGAAAGGCATTTGCGATAATCAACAATCGTTGAAACTTTTAAGCCCGTACTATTTAGGTGTTCTTTTACCTCCCGGCAACCGGAAAACTGAATCTGCAAATCGTTCGGTCTCTATCATTTATTAATTGTCTTTAAAAAACCGTTCACAGCCTCCATGCTATAATCAAAAATCAGAAAAGCGATTCAGGAGGTTTTCGGTGTTCAGTCCAGCGTTCAGCGCGTTTTGGTTGATGACAGGGTACCTGGTCCTGCTGGTGCTGCTGGGTGTTTTTACTGCCCGAATTGTACGTATGAAGGGTATCAAAACTCAGGCTGGGTATGCCGGTGCGGTGTTTTGGGTGCTGGGTGTGCTTTTCTACTTTGTCCTGGCGCAAATAGGATCTCCTGACGTCATCATTCTGATCCTGATTAGCATTGCCGCTCCCCTCTTCCACATCATCAGCCTGCTGATCGTTGTGTTTAATAAAAAACACACCTGGAAAGACCCCGCTTACAAGAATAAAAGCGTAAGACTCCTGCTGATATTCACCACAGCTCTTGCGATCTACGTGCTCGGCCTGATCATTGCATGAAGGCTCATGGACTTTCAACCCCTTCCAAGCACTTTGTTTGGTCAGCGCAGTTTCTTGCCGGGGCAAAAAGGCAACAAAACACATCAAAACGAATCTGATCAGAATAAAATATTGCCTAGTAGAAAATAACAAAACCCATCTCACATTATTTTGTCTTTAAAACAAAGCGGCAACAAAAACTGAAAGGAAACATTTTTCTTTCATAGAATATCATAGAAAAGAAATCAATTCTTCATAAATCCAAAGCATTTTAGGCATTGTTCCAAGGAAAATTATGATATAATCTAAATGCTTAAGACAAATCCTTGTTATCAATTAATTTTCTTAGAAAGGAGTAACATGGCTAAATTAGAGAACATTGAAGGCATTGGAGAAGTTTACGCTGGGAAATTGCGTGAAGCTGGCATTAAAACCATTGGAATGCTATTAGAAGTTGGCAGTACCCCCAAAGGACGTCAGGAAATCGCTGATAAATCAGGGATCAGTGGAAAACAAATTCTGACATGGGTCAACCATGCCGATCTAAAGCGAATCAAAGGTGTTGAACGTCAGTATTCTGAGCTCCTGGAAGCTTCAGGCGTCGATACTGTCGTAGAGCTGGCGCAACGAAACCCGGAAAACTTGCACCGGAAGATGCTTGAAACCAATGCAGAAAAACGTCTGGTGCGACGCCCCCCCTCGCTGTCGATGGTCACCAATTGGATTGAACAAGCCAAGACCTTACCGCGTGTCATTCACTATTAATTAACAGTTTACTGCAGTGTGAAAATTTATCTAAACCTGTCAATAATTCAAAATACCGGTTATTATGGCAACCGGTATTTTGCTCTAAACATATTTAATTAAAGGGCTCATCGAAAGGAAAGGCTGCAAAAACACCGGAGATTAAATTCATCTTATTTATAGGGCGGGCTATTTTTTTGATCTGCTAACAATTTCTTGATTTATTTCATAATACGTCTATAATTATGTAGCACACATAAAAATCGAAGATGTTCAGTAACTCACCTCAATAATTACTAAAAACACTGCCGATTAACAATCTATTTGACATTAGGACAATTTTCAACATTCAGTGTATTTACTTACATTGTATTTTTGATAACTCGACCAGATTATTGGTACCAGATATTGCAATGGAAGGAGGCTTTATCGGTCATTAAGAATTGTGTGTGTCGTTCCAAAAATGAGTCAAGTAATCACCAACCAACAAAAGGAGAGATAGTAATGAAACGATTTTGGTATGTATTCGTACTGCTTCTGCTCACCATGTCACTATTGCTTGCTTCCTGCCAACCGGCAGCAGAAGCTCCTGAAGAAGCTGACGTGGCACCGGAAGAACCCGCCGTTGAAGAACCGGCAGAGAAAAAGTTAGAAATTTTCTCGTGGTGGACTGCAGGAGGCGAAGCTGAAGGTCTCTATGGAATGTTTGACGTTTACAATGAACTTTATCCGGACGTTGAGATCATCAATGCCACCGTTGCTGGGGGTGCAGGTACAAACGCCAAAGCAGTTCTGGCGACCAGGCTCCAGGGCGGCGATCCACCCGATTCCTTCCAGGTTCATGCCGGGCTCGAAGTAGAAAAATATGAGCCGACGACCTATCTTGAACCAATCGATCACATGTTTGATCCAAAGGTCTTCCCACAGGATCTGCTTGATCTTTTGCTCTATGAAGGCCACTATTGGACGATGCCCGTCAACATCCATCGATCTAATGTACTCTGGTACAACCCAAAACTTCTGGAAGAAAACAACCTCGCTGTTCCAACAACCATGAAAGAATTTTTCGAGGTTTGTGAAGCGCTTGAGGCTGCCGGCCTGATTCCAATTGCAATGGGCACTAAGGATGGTTGGGAGGCTGCTCATGTGTTTGAGAGCTTCTTGCCTTCAGCACTGGGCGCAGATGCCTATCGCGGCCTCTGGACAGGTGCCACCTCGTGGAATGACCCGGGTGTAACCCAGGCTTTAGAAGACTTCCACACCATGATGCAATATGTCAATTCGGATCATGCTGCCCTGACCTGGGACAGCGCTGGTGAATACATCATTGCGGACAAAGCAGTTTTCATGATCATGGGTGATTGGGCTGCCGGATGGTTTGCCTCAAAGGGTTATGGTGACTTTGGTTGGGCTCCCCCACCGGGCACGCAGGGCATTTTTGTGGGCCTTTCCGATGCTTTTGCACTTCCAAAGAACGCTCCCAATCATGAACAAGCCGTTCAGTGGCTGGAGATTTGTGGTTCCAAAGCAGGCCAGGAAGCTTTCAACCCTGCCAAGGGTTCCATCTGTGCTCGCACGGACTGTGACCCGGCAGCGTTTGAAGTCGTCCCTGAAACCTATGCCTATCTCATTTCCGCAGCTGAGGATTGGGCAGTCGATTCAATTGTTCCCAGCGTCGTACATGGTGCAGCCGCCTATGAAAGCTGGGCAACAGATTTCAAAGACGTTCTTACCCTGTTTGTTAGCAGTGGGGATGTTGCCGCGGCGCAAAGCGGGTTAGCTGATTTATGTGTTGCAGCTGGCATTTGTAATTAGACCAACAGTACTTTCAAAGGCAGCTCCGTAAGGGAGCTGCCTTTGCATCATTTATCCTTACCAAAAAGGAGTCAACAGAACGTATGCGTCATTCAGAAAAAGATCGGAGAATCGCCATACTGCTGATCTCCCCAACGCTAATCGCAATGATGATTTTCATCTACGGGTTTATCGGTTTCACCGGGTATGCATCCCTTTCAAATTGGAACGCCCTAAAAATCGACTTATCCTTTGTTGGGCTTGATAACTACATCACCCTGTTCAAAAATCAACGCTTCCTTATTGGCATGCGTAACACGTTAACGTTCACCGTACTTTTTCTTATCTCATCTATTTTACTGGGGTTCTTTTTGGCAGTTTTATTAGACCAAAACATCAAAGGTGAAAAAATATTTCGGAATATCTATCTTTTCCCAATGGCCCTAAGTTACATTGTTACCGGCGTGGTCTGGCGCTGGCTTCTATCACCAGGCACACAAATCACGGGCCCGTTGGGGGTTAATATGTTATTTGACATTCTTGGCGTGGGATTTCTTAAAAGTGGGTGGTTTACCGACCCTAAAATTGGCATCAAAGCTGTTGTAATTGCCGCCACCTGGCAAACGGCAGGATACATTATGGCGCTCTACCTGGCTGGGATTCGCGCAATCCCCATTGAATTGCGCGAGGCAGCCCGTGTGGACGGTGCATCTGAATTGCAGGTTTACCTCAGGATCATTGTTCCACTTTTAAGCCCAATCACCCTGAGTGCGGTCATTATTCTCGGTCATATTAGTTTAAAGATTTTTGACCTGGTGTGGTCGATGACGGGGCCGGGCACTGGTTTCAGCACCGACGTGCCGGCTTTATTTATGTTTGACACCACCTTCCGCGGTAACCGGTTCGCTCAGGGTTCATCTATTGCCATGGTGTTGTTAACCCTGGTGGCGGTTCTGGTGGTTCCCTATCTAATCATGAGCAATCGGCGCGAGGTTCAACGGTGAAAACAAATTTAAAATCATCCAAATTTACCTATTTTTTTATTTACTTCTTTTTGGTTGTTGCATCAGCTTTTTTCTTGTTGCCGATCTTTTTGTTGTTGAACACTGGCTTAAAATCTTACGCAGATGTGTCACTTTCAACCATGTGGAACCTTCCAAAAGAAATTGGATTTGAATCTTTTAAGCAAGCCTGGGAAGGCAGTGTAACAGGGGGGTACCGGGGATTGCACGAAAACTTTATGAACAGCCTCTGGCTGGCAGTACCTGCCTCTCTTCTCTCAGCTTTTATCGGGTCGATCAACGGGTACATCTTTTCAAAGTGGAAATTCCGCGGCTCAAACCTTCTGTTTGCCCTGCTCTTATTCGGCATGTTCATCCCTTATCAAAGCATTTTAATCCCACTGGTACAATCCCTCCAATGGTTGTCACGTTTCACCGGGCCGATTATTGCGGCAATTAACGGTATTAAATTGCCGGGTATTCTTACTAACCTTTCAGCCTGGTTGGCTAATTTTGTCCCTGCTTACGGCACCATTGGTGGATTGATTTTAGTCCACGTCATTTATGGCCTTCCCATAGCAACCCTGGTATTTAAAAATTACTACACGGAAATCCCCACCGATTTAGTCGAAGCCGGCATGATGGATGGAGCGGGTATTTTGGGTATATACCGACACATCCTCTTCCCCATATCGGTGCCGGGGTTCGTTGTCGTGTTGATCTGGCAATTTACATCCATTTGGAACGACTTCTTGTTTGGGGTCATCATCACGCCCAACCCTAAGGTACAGCCAGTGACAGTAGCATTGAACAATCTGGCAGGATCATACATTGTTGAGTGGAACGTTCAAATGGCCGGGTCGCTGATCGCAGCCATTCCAACCATCCTGATTTTCATCTTTCTCAGTCGTTTCTTTTTACGCGGCTTAATCGCAGGATCGTTAAAGGGTTGATCCTTATCAAGCGATTACTGCTGGTGAGCAACATAGCCATATTGATCACGACAATAACAATGCCCGATTATATTGCGGCAATTAACATTTGAAATGAGAGTTGTTTTTTATGCCCTATCATTATATTGATCTCCGCAAAGTCCGAACCTATCCCCTCGCCCAGCGGAAAAATCTGGTGAATGCAAATGATCTCATCCACCCGGATAAGACCACCTCCACCTTTGATTCACTGGAACTCAGCAAGGTCACCGAGTTGGTTGCAAAAGCCCAGCATGAAAAACGCCCAATAATTTGGATGATGGGAGCCCACGTCATTAAAAGTGGTTTGGGATTAATCTTGATCGATCTAATGCGCCATGGCTTTGTTTCTCACATCGCCGGTAATGGCGCCGTCGGTATTCACGATTTTGAGCTAGCGTTGATTGGCGAGACCAGTGAAGATGTGGCAACAAGCATTGAAGACGGCACCTTTGGCATGGCCGAAGAAACCGGTGCGCTCATCCATCAAGCCCTCAAGGAGGGTGCAAAAGACCGCCTGGGTTATGGTGAATCCCTGGGGCGATTGATCTCAAACCTAAATTTTCTGCATCGCGAGGTTAGTGTTCTTTACCACGCTTATTTGCTCAAAATCCCATTCACAATTCACGCGACCCTGGGTGCAGACATTATCCATCAACACCCTGATTGCGATTTTGGGATTTTAGGCGCTTCATCCGGCCATGATTTTAAAATTTTTTGTTGTACAGTTTCAAAGCTGAGCCGTGGTGTTTTTCTTAATTTTGGTTCTGCAGTTACCGGGCCCGAAGTGTTCCTGAAAGCATTGTCAATCGCCCGCAATTTGGGGCACAAGGTTGATGGTTTCACAACAGCAAATTTTGACCTGTTTCCAGTCCCCGGTGATTACCACAAACCCGTCAGCGCAGACCAACCCGTATATTATTACCGTCCGTTAAAAAACATTGTAAACCGCCCAACTTCCCTGGATGGCCAGGGATTTCATATCCAGGGCGATCATCGCCTGACGATTCCCACACTTCATCAACAGCTCATCACACAGCCTGCGCCAACAACTACGCCACCTGCCCGAGAAGAGCAAATTCTTGATGCATTTTCCTTTCATTTATCTTCGGTTGAAGAGCGCAACCCGCAATCAGCAGATGAGGTTAACAGTCTGCTTAATCGTAAACCCGAACTCAAACCTGCTCTTCCTGCGCTCTGTCAGGCTTTTTTGACCATTGCCCAGGCAATTGACCGGGGGGGCACCCTTTATCTGTACGGCAATGGCGGAAGTATGGCGGATGCACAACATATTGCTGGTGAGCTTCAGAAATCTTTTTTGTTGAAACGTCCACTGGATGATGGCACTAAATTACGCCTGAACAAGTTTGAACCGGGTAAAACCCTATCAACTAATCTGGAAGCAGGCTTGCCAGCCGTCACCTTGGGGCTAAATCCGGGGTTGAACTCAGCGATAGACAACGACTTTGGTGAGCGTTGGCTGAGTATTGCCCAGGAATTACAGGTTTTAGCCAGAACTGGCGACGTATTTTTGGGTATCAGCACCAGTGGAAAGGCCAAAAACATCGAATTTGCCAGCTTTACAGCACGAGCGAAAGGCTGCATCACAATCCTGTTGACTGGCGAACATGAAAGCAATTTATCAAAATTTGTTGATATTGCCATCCACGCGCCGGGTTCCAAAACCCACCTGGTTCAGGAAGCTCATATTGCCCTTTATCATTGTTTATGTGCCATGCTGGAGCATGATTTTTTCGCAAGTTAGGTAAGATTTTTCAGCTTGAAGTAAAACCAGTGCCGGCAAGTGATTAATCAAAGGTGGATTGATATAACTCCAAAAACCGATCATGATCAACGGCTTTTACAATGTTCACGTTCGGCGTACGCTTTGATAAACCAAGCCAATCCACAACGGTCATGCCCCGGGTTAAACTGCCCATAGTCTCAACCTGAACGGATTTATTAATCAAATCCTGAACGATTTCAGGTTCAATCATGATTGCCATTGCCAATGGATCTGCAGCAAAAAACTTGTCGCGGTTCAACTTTTCCTTGATCGCGGACAGCATATTTTTTGATATTCGGTTTATAAAAACACTGCGCTGATTATCATAAGTCAATAAACTTTGATAGAAATCAATCGGCAATCCATGTTTAAGCGTCGTCTCCCATGAAACCATTGTAAATTCAGGCCATCGTTCAAACACAACCCTGGCTGCGTCGGGGTCAGCATAGATATTAAATTCTGCAGCGAAATTAGATGTATTCCCCTGTGCCAAATACGCGCCCCCCATGATCACCAATCGTTTTATATAGGATGGGAATTGCGGATCGTGATGCAAGGCTAGCGCCAGGTTAGTCAATGGGCCAATAGCAATAAGCTCTAACTCGCCCGGATTTGTTCGGGCAAGCCGGGTTAATGCCATCGCGGCTGGCTCTGCTTCAGCGCTTCGTAATGACACGGGAATACCCGCATCACCCAAACCATCTTCACCGTGAACAAAGCTCGCAGTATTGCCTCGCGTTACAAGTCCGCTTTGTGCACCTGGGTAAACAGGGATACCGTCAGCGTCAAGAACATCTAAAATCTTCAATGCGTTAGCCGTGGTCTGTTTCACATGGACATTGCCAGTCACAGTGGTTATCGCTTTTATGCTCACATTTGGGTGTCGATAGGCCATCATTATCGCCTGAGCATCGTCAATGCCAGGATCACAATCGATGATTATCCGTTTCATCGTCTCTTTTTCAGCCTCGTTTCTCTAAATCTACGTTTTACTTATGCTCTATTTTCTAATTCTATCAGAGCATGACAATAATTATTTTTTCTTTATCAACGATGGGATAACGCTATTGTACACAAGAGCCAAGTCATCAGGCCAAGTCCAAACACAGGTAATTCCAACATTCCATACTTGTTCTCAGTGGTTTTTTCTTAATCAAAGGCCATCACATTAAGCTGATAGCGTTCTTCAAGCTCATCTGCAATTACTTTCAGCCGATGAGCGTTCACAGATTTAACGCCTGCATATGCCGTTGGTCGGCTGGTTGAGTAGATATGTATTAGCTTTGGTTTCAGTTCAGCCAGCAAACTTGCCCACGCTGTGTAGGCGTCACCATGAACGTTTGAAATTTCTCCATCCAACAACAGGCTTTGGATCATCAAATTGGGCAATTTTCTCAGGCTTGAAACCAGGTTATTGAAATCAATCTCTTCAGATGGCCGATTGAGCCTTTGAAATGTGGTTACATCCCCGGCATCAAGTTTCATCATCGGTACATCAAACATCCCTAACGTTGAAATGATGTTTGGGTCAACCACTCGCGAGGCATTGGAAAAGATCGCTAGTTTAGCCTCTGGACGCAGTTCATTACGCAGTGTGAACACCCCATGGACAATCTCAACAAAATCAGGGTGCAAGGTTGGTTCACCATTTCCTGAAAACGTAAGCATTTCAATCGTGCGGGGTTTCATTAATGCATGCTTAACTGCCTGAAGAATAGCATTCACTGAAGGGAAAACAATTTGAGTTTTTGTAAGGTCGATTACCTTTGCCGGTCCGTATTGGCAGTAAAGGCAATCGAAAGAACATGTCTTTCGGTCTGTGGGCAGTAAATTGATCCCCAATGAACGCCCTAACCGTCGAGAAAGGATCGGCCCATAGATGATCCCGGGTTGTAATCGTATTCCAGGCATTGGCATCTTCTTTATCGGCTAACCACCGTTGGCATACACCTTTGTTAAGTCCAATTAACTGAACGGTGTAAAAAAGAAAAGGCATTGGAAATGTAGTGCACCTCCTCGGTTGGATTTATTGTCCAACAAACGGGGTGCAGTTCAAAACCATGCCTTTTCCTTATATTTGTCGTATCTGGTTTTACAGATAATTTCGCAGTCTGCTTTGATTCTGTGGACTGCGTAACTTTCGAAGTGCCTTTTGCTGGATCTGGCGGATTCTTTCGCGTGTTACACCGAAAATTTCGCCCAGTTCCTTGAGTGTGTGGCTGCGGTTACCCTCCAACCCAAACCGTAACTTGATGATGCTGGCTTCTCGCTCGGAGAGCTCACCCAGCGCGTTGGTGATATCTTCCTCCAAAAGACGCTGCTGTACGGAATTAAAGGGCACAACTGCGTTTTCGTTTTCAACAAAGTGGATCAGTTCGCTCTCACCGTCTTCACCAACGGGTTCATCAAGTGAAATTGGCAAACGAGCGTAATGAATTAATTGCCGCAGTTCATCGACATCCTGTTCCACATGCTCTGAGATCTCCTCAAGGGTTGGCTGACGGCCTAATTCTTGTGATAGATCTCGTGTAACCGTGCGAACTTTTCGCAGTCGATTACTTAAATAATTAGGCAAGCGAATCGTGCGCTCTTTTTGATTGAGAAAGCGCAAAACAGATCGCCGAATCCACCAGGTAGCATAGGTACTAAAGCGATTCCCTCGGGTGTAATCGAATTTATCAACAGCACGAATCAAACCGACATTCCCTGCCTGGATCAAATCGAGGAATGATGAGCCGTAACGCCGATACTTTTTAGCGATGCTGACCACCAAGCGAATATTTGCTTTGATAAGATACTCGCGGGCTTCTTTGCCCTCACGGATCAACTCCTGGATTTCTTCGATATTATCGAGGTCCCCATCAGCGTCAATCATGGTCTGTCGAGCCTGACGGCCAATTTCCATTTTCTTCGCCAGGGTGATTTCCTCTTCGCGGGTTAACAAAGGCACCCGGCTCATTTCGTTCAGGTATAGACTGACAGAGTCATCAGAGGTTATCCCCGTATGATCTGAAATATACTCTTCATATTCCATTTCGTTTTCATCGGCATGTTCATCATAGAACGAAGCATACTGATTTTCCAACACTGCATCCTCAGAATAATTAAGATTTGTCATCTTATCACTTACTCCTTTTTTACGTCCCAAATTTCTTTCTTTTCTATCTGTTATCCAAAATTTGGGTTTCAAGCGAAAAAAAGCCATTGACCAAGTAACCATTGCGTCAATGGGCTATAATCAACTTACAAGTTTTTAAGAGATCTATCTGCTATTTTGTCACCTATTATAGCCGATTTTCAACCACATTGTAGTATTGATATGTTAATATTCTATAAACAAATTAAAAATATCCTGTAATTAATGCCAATTTCAAACATATATTGCAATTATAAACAATTTTATGGCGTTTAGTCAAATTTACAACACATTTCTTTTTCGAGTTAAATTTTGGTGAAGGATTGAATATTTGAAGATTTTTAGGGTTTTGTTGCCGGCTGTTTATTTCTTGGACGCTCAAATTCCTCTTCCGATCCCCTTTCCGTCCAGGGAAGTGCCGCACTTCTTACAGCGTCCTGCTCGATCAAGACCGCGTATTTGAATTAAGAAAGCATTGCGGTGGATCAACTCGTTCCCACAAGTTTTACATTTCGTATTTTCACTGCCGAGAATATTCCCAATATAAGTGTAATTTAAGCCGATTTTTTCAGCCATTGCTCTGGTTTTAAAAAGGATATTCTCCTCTGTAGCGGCCGTACCTGTAAATTTATATTGTGGGTAAAAGCGGCTCACATGCCAGGGCGTCTCAGGGCCCAGGTCCAGACAAATAAACCTGGCAATTTCCTCTAATTCCTTTGGGTCGTCATTTATTCCTGGAACAATTAACGTGGTTATTTCCAGCCAAATCCCCAGCGATTTCATCTTTCGGCAACTTTCCAGGACTGGTTTAAGGCGACCTCCCATATATTTCCGATAGGATTCATCACGAAAGGCTTTAATATCCACATTGGCAGCATCCAGGTAAGGATGGATCATTTCCAACATCTCAGTTGACATAAATCCATTGGTCACGAAAATATTGGATAACCCTTTAGCTTTAGCAAGTTTTGCTGTATCAAAACTATATTCAAAGAAAACAGTCGGTTCTGTATAAGTGTAGGCAATTGAATGGCACCCTGAAGCAAGTGCTTGTTCGACAACCTTATCGGGCAGCAGTCTTTGGCCATGCGGCAACGCCATAAGTTTTGGCAGCTGTGAAATTTGCCAGTTTTGACACCACTCACAACGAAAATTACAGCCTGGGGTGGCAATTGAGTAAGAGCGAGAGCCAGGGTAGAAATGGTATAAGGGCTTTTTTTCGATCGGATCAATATTTCTGGCGATTAAGTTTCCATAGACATGTGTAAATAACCGGCCTTCACGGTTTTCTCGAACCCGGCAAATGCCACGCTCACTTTCATTAATTTTGCATTGATGTGCACAAAGAAGGCACTGGACTTGCTTATTTTCTTGTTTTTTATACAGTAAGGCGTCGTACAGCATACCATTCTCCGTTTGCGTGTCTGTGTTCAGCTTTAATGATAGTCGATTGATGATTGCATTTCAACAACCACTAGCCGTAAAGCACCAATAGCGGTTGCCCAAATCGTGACGTAGGAAAGCTGATGCCATGGAGACTTATATCAAGTGGCAGATCAATAACGGAGACGGACTGTTGGACCTAAACTTCTGTTCCATGTGCGACCAGAATTAGGCAGCCTCAGTGGGGACGCGGATAAGCTTGTCGGCTGCCTGAAAAGCCATGGCCGCAGTTGACGCTTTGATACTGTCAAAGCCATGTTACCACAAGGAAGATTTGAGGCAAGGCGCTTTCATACTATCTATGAAAAGTAGCAATGACAATCAACAGAAAAAGCGTATAAAGGGGTCACTAATGGAGAATGGTTACAAGCAGATGTTCCTGCTCTCTATTTATGCCATTCAGGAAGAGCTTGGGCGAAGGTGTTGAAGGATATTGTTCATCCTAAAAGAGTTCCCTGATTTGTCTGTGAATATGGGAATTCTTGATGGGAATTAGCTAACGCACAAGCCTTGACAAATCGAACACATTCATTTATCATATGAACTTAATGCATCTAGAACATCTTTTTATGAAAAACTATGTGCCTGACTAGGTTTGAAAATGTTAAATAAAGAGCATTTTAAACAAAATGCAAATAATAATTTATCTGTCGGAAATAGGGGGAAAGATCCTATAGTTTTGGCTTTTTACTCAAAGAAATTAATTAGTTTTAAGATTTGGCAATTCCATTGAAAAATGACAAAAAGTTCATGCAGGAAAGAGTGGCATACCTTAACTAAAAGCAACTAAAAAACACGTTGAGCTGGGATTGGTCGTGGTGTTTAATGTTTTTTATTTTTATCTTTCGCCTTGCAATCAAATCGTTATTGTGACTTACTGAAACATACCAGGCAGGTCTGTCAGCTGGAATTTCTTGCCCGAATTGATAATTGACTGACCTTGCTCGAGCTTGTCCCACAGGTTCCAGAATATCAAACCTCGTATGTGCCCCTCATCCAGGAAAAAGATGGTTCCTTTTTTAAACGGTTCAATCCAGTCTTCGAAGATCTCCAAATTTTTATTGGTATCACCGGTGGCTTCATAACCCAGGTCAAAAAGATCTGAGTAGAAGAAGGGGAAGTGGTCATATTGTTGCTGCTTACCCGACATATTTTGGCCAGCAAGCTGACCCATTTGAACAGCATTATTTGCATGTTCAACCCGCATCCGTTTATTGAGGTGAACATTGATAAAGTTGGCCACATCACCGGCCGCATAAATATCTGGTAAATTGGTTTGCAGGTATTCATCCACGATAATACCGTTATCGACAGTAATTCCACATGCTTGTGCCAGGCTTGTATTGGGCGTAATGCCAAGACCAGCGATAACAGCATCAAAAGCTGCTTCACCCGACTGATCATTGTCAATACCATGATATTTTACAATAAACTTGTCGCCTTCTTTTTGGATTGAATCAACCAGATGCTCATTTAATACTTGCACACCTTTTTCTTGATAATAGTTCACCACAAATTCCCCTAAATTATCTGGAAAAAATGCGCCAGATATCCCTTTTTCTGGGAAAATCATGGTGACTTTTTTGTGATTATTAGTGAGCGATGCTGCCAGCTCTGAACCGATGAAACCCCCGCCAATAATACAAAAACTTTCTTTCTTATCTGTTTCCGCTTTTAATTTATGGTAATCGGCTAAGGTGCGGAAAAATATCACACCTTCGGGTGCGCCGGGCAAATGACGAGCATCGCCACCGGTGGCGAGCAGTAATTTCTGATAGGAATAAGTGTCGCCTTTTGTTGTGATAATTGTTTTTTTATCAGGTGCTATCTTTTCGACGCTTGTTCCTAAGATCAGGTTAACCCCTAAGCCATCTAAAGGGCGAAAAATTTTTTCCTCCTCCATGCCCGCCCAGAGACCCTTTGAAAGGGGAGGACGAGCGTAAGGAGGAAATTCCTCTTTGGAGAACATCGCAATCGATCCATCTGGGTCATTCTCCCTGATCCCTTTGGCTGCGGCGGCACCGGTCATACCAGCGCCAATGATGATGTACTGAAAATTTTTCATAGTTCACTCCTTATGTATTAATGTGAGGTTTTTTCCAGCAATGATTGATAATGAGTTGGGAAAAACTGCAATTTCGAACGGTGTTTCGCCAATAACGTCGCCGTCTGCTTGTGTGTGCAAAGGGGAGCGGGTTTCAATTCGGCAATATTCCTTAACTTTCATGAACTTAACAACCGAGTTTGTCTCGTCTTTTTTAATGATTATCGATTTGACCACCCCGAGAACATCCCAGATATTGGCTGCACGAAAGATCAGGAGGTCCAAGATGCCATCGGTGAAAGAAATGTCTTCCGACCAGATGAGCGGGTCAACACCAGCTGTGCTGATGTTTGTAATTAGAATCTCGGAAGCCATGACGGTAGTTTTTTTATGATCATGTTCGATATGTACCCTGTAAAGCTGCAACCCTAGGATTTGCTTAATAAAGTTAATCAGGTAGGCAAAGAATCCCAGGTGTTGTTTTTGCTCAGAATCAACCGATTCCATCAACTTAGGGCTGAGGCCTACGCTGATATTCATAACAAAGTAGCGCTCATTCATCTTGAAGGTATCTATGTTAACCTTATTGGGGTTGGCAGAGGTGACCAAATCCAGCGCTTCTTTGATGTTTTGGGGGATATCTAATGCCTTGGCTAACAAGTTGCCCGTTCCCAGTGGAAGGATCCCCAAAGATTTTTCTTTGCCAACCAGGTGGGTGCTGAGCAACGATACTGTTCCATCACCGCCTGCTGCGATAAATAAATCCACACCCTGGGAAATTGCAGTGTCAACAATTGTTCCCAGTGTTTCAAATTCTTTCGGGAAAACAATGATCTCAAGATCAATTTTGTGGGCGTCAAAGTGATTTCGAATCAGGTCGCGGTGATGTTCTGCTCTTACGCGACCTGATTTTGGATTGAAAAATAGCAGCGCTTTTCTTGGTTGGCCCATTTTTCTCTCTGGAATACGCTCTGACATGTAAATCATACTCGATAAAATTTATTTTATAACCGCGTGATATTGTGGGAACGCATATTGATTATTTGGCACCCCACCACAAGTAAGTAGAATCGTCGTCTGCTGGTTTATCGTTTTACAACACTGTTTTCGCATAGTTATGCGTAATACAACATGTTAATGATGCTCTGAAAAGCATCAGCAGGATCAGAAGCCGGTTTTTCTGCCTGGGCGCCCATCAACGTTTCGATAATAGCAAGAAGCTGGTTATTTGTCATTCGATCTGTATAAGCAAGTAAGATTCTGGGGTCTGTTAACAACTCGTCGATTTTATCGCTCAAGTTCTGTTTGATGTATGTGTTCAGCTTAAAGCGTTTAATTAAGTAGCGCAGAGAGGCTTTCACATCAGGTTGTTGGTAACATAAATTTACCTGGGCTGAAATCTCAACAAATAAGTTATCCTTCGTTGATAAACTGATGTTGTTGATGCTCAATTGCTGCTGCTCATGATCATAAAAATGATCAGCTTCTATTTCTAGACCATTGACCTGTATAAGGATATTTTCGGGGGGATTAATCGTATGAAAAACCAGGCTGTAAACCCTTTCGGATGGAAGCAGTTCAGGCTTTCCTTGAACAGGGTCTATTGCAAAAGTGAGTTTATTGCCCGACCATTTTAAATGCATATTTGTAAGCGCAAAATCGCCCCTAAGGTAGTTTTGGGTTTCCCCATCATCTTCGTACAGAGAATATTGATTTGAGGCAGCCGAGAAAACTTTGATGATTAAAGACTCGGGTAAATCGACTCCGGCCTGACCTGTTTCGAGGCTCAATGGCACGATTCCACCGGCTTTGGCAAAGACAGGAATGCGCTCTAAATCGCCGTAGATGGCATACCAACCGCCTCCCGAATAAGCTTCGCCTGTGAAGAAGTCAAACCAGTCGCCTTCTGGCAGCCATACCAGTTGCCTGCTCAGTCGAGTATCTTGATGGCAAGGGGTTGTGATGGGGGCAGCGATCAATTCACTACCGAACGTGTACTGCCCTGGGCACTGATAAGCATCTCCCTCATTTGGATAAAGGTGATACATGGGTCGGATGGGTAAAATCCCTTCTTGATGATTACGCCATGCTGCTGTGTACAAGTAAGGGATCAGGGCGTGCCGGAGCCGAAACGCTTTGATTGCTAAACGCTCAGTTTCTGCATCGTAGGCCCATGGACGCCGTTCATGGTAAGCACTGTTCGTAGAATGGAGCCTTAGAACAGGGCTGAAGACGCCATACTGCAGCCAACGTAAATACAGCTCAGGTTCCTCAACCCCGCCCATATGCCCACCGATATCATGGCTCCACCATCCATAGCCTACATTCGCAGCGGTAGCAGTGAAATATGGCTGGAATTGTAATGATTTCCAGGTGACGAGCGCATCCCCGGAGAATCCGATCGGATAGCGCTGATTTCCGAGACCGCTCCAGCGCGAGAAAATAAAGGGCCGTTTGATACCATCTCTCGCAAGATCAAAAAAATGAAGATGGTTGAGCCAAAAGAGAGGGTCTAAACCCTTGAGGCTGGAATCTTTGCCTTGCTGCCAATCAATCCACCAGAAATCAACTCCCATTTCTTCAAGCGGGTGATGAAGGATAGAAAAGTAGGCAGAAGCAAAATCGGGGTCGGCAATGTTGAAAGGGATTGGCTGCTTACTTTGCGGGTCAATGCCCAGTTGAATTGCCATCTGCTCATATTGTGCCTCGTGTGGATAAATCCCTGAGGCAGGGTGAAGGTTGAGCGCCGTTTTTAAACCCATTGCATGAATTTGACCGATAAAACCTTTTGGATCAGGAAAGAGCGTGGCGTTCCAGGTGTAGCCTGTCCAGCCGGAGCTTTCATTGCCTGTATCAACAATATGCCAATCCATATCCACAATACACACCGATAAGGGGATGCCATTTTCTTGAAATTCCCTCATCAGGGCAACAAGTTCATCCTGATGGTAGGCCCAGTACTTGCTCCACCAGTTCCCAAGTGCAAAGCGGGGGAGAATGGGCGGCTTGCCGGAGATGGTTTGGAAATCGATAATGCATTGGTTAAAATCACGGCCATAACCAAAGAAATACAAATCGACTGTTCCAGACGGGCTGTTACGATTTTCCAGCCAGCCGTCGTTGTTGAATACTAAAGACTGGCTATCATCGTATACCGACCAGCCAGAACGGGAAACCAGGCCAGGTTCCCTAAGAATTCCGCCATCCAGTCGATCTAATGTCCGGAGTGTTCCTTTGAGGTTGGAATGATCTTCTTGTCCATAATGCCATGTTCTCCCAGTGTCTTTTAGAAAAACTGATAAAAAATCTGGGTGAAACCCAAATTCTGACAATTCGTAGGTTAAGATGATCTTTTCTGTTTCAATGGTGATTATGTTTTGCTTAATAGATGAATCAAATTCAGGGATGGGCAGCTTGCGGTACCAGAAGACCTGGGAAGGGCGGTCTTCAAATGTTTGGGATGGGCTGAATTCCATCCGAATCAATTGGCTGGTTAAGATTGTGAAACGTGCTGTATCTTTTTGAACGATGGCTTCTGTTTGTGCGCGGGAGTTAACGGCATGTTTTATTGATTTCAACATATCACCTCAGGCTGAATAATAACTGGATCAATCCCTTTCTAAGTATAAACACAATCAACAAGAAGGCGGAATAAAACCAGATCATTTTAGGAGAACTTAATCGTCGGTCACTTAACTTATTATTTTGGGGATTCAACAAAATATTTTGGTTTTGTTTTCTTCGCATAAGACCCTCTTTGTTCACGCCGACTCAACATCAGCAAAATTGTTTGAACAGTTTACAATTATATTTCAAGTTAAAATGATGAGCAGGCTCAAATAAATAAATTCTTATAACATTATGAGTTTAGTGACTTTTTAATTTGACAAATTTTGAGCAAGTGTTTATAATAAAAAAGAACGATAGAAGTATATCGTTCATAAGTATGTCCACTTCTGGAAGTGCTTTCATAAAAGCAGTTTCTAAGCACAGATAAACCCAAAAATTGTCTTTGGTAAAAAGACTTGAAAAGTGGCAGATATTTCAGAAATTGACCCTCATTGACACGTCACTGGAGGAAAAATAAATTACAAAAAGCACGCTTTGTTCACCTAGAAGATTTAAAAGCATGGAATGGAGCGTGTTTTTATTTGACTTACTCACCAGAAAAAGGAGGTTGCACCCTAAAACAATAAAATGTTGATAACCACCCTTATTTTATTCACCAAATCCTAATTCAAATGGAGGAGAATATCTAAAAATGAAAAAGAAATTTATGTTTGTAGCCTTTTTGATCATCTTCTCAATGGTCCTTGCTGCTTGCGCCCCCCAAGCTGAGCCGCCAGCCGTTGAGGAACCAGAAGTAGACGAGCCGGTTGTTGAAGAACCGGTTGTCGAAGAACCAGTGGTAGAGGAACCTGTTGTTGAGGAACCAGTTGAAGAGGACATCCCTCCCTTACCACAGGGTCAGGAACTGGCCAATGCCTACGCGGGGCTGTATGCTGGTACGGTCGTTACCATGGCTGGACCCTTTACCGACCAGGACGCGGTCGTTTTCAATGACTCGATTGCTGAATTTGTCGAAGCCACTGGAATTGATATTCAATACGAAGGCTCAAAGGAATTTGAAGCCAACATTATGATCCGCCTGGATGGGGGTGATCGCCCCGATATCGCCGACTTCCCGCAACCCGGCCTGCTGCAGACCGCAGTTGACAAGGGTTATGTAATTGATATCGAAACGCTCATCAACCCGGATTGGATTAAGCAAAACTACTCTCAGGCTTGGCAGGATTTAGGCACCATGAACGGTATGGTTGCTGGCATCTGGGCACGCGCCAATGGCAAGTCTTTTGTGTTTTATCCCAAAGCCAAATTTGAGGAATATGGCTATGAAATTCCCGAAACATGGGATGAGATGATGGCCCTTACAGAACAAATTGCGGCTGATGGTGATACCCCCTGGTGTATTGGAATTGAATCTGGCGCCGCTACTGGTTGGACGATGACCGACTGGATAGAAGATACCTTATTGCGTGTGGCTGCCCCTGAGGATTACGATGCCTGGGTAGAGGGTGAATTGCCCTTCGACTCACCTCAGGTGAATGATGCCCTCGACTATATCGAAGCGATTTGGTTCAATGACGATTATGTGTATGGCGGTCGTGCGGCCATCCCCACCATTAGCTTTGGAGATGCCCCCAAACCCATGTTCGATGATCCACCAGGATGCTGGTTCAATCGTCAGGGCAACTTTGTGACCACATTCTTCCCTGAAGAACTGGAAGCAGGCGTTGATTATGACTTCTTCTACCTGCCTCCTATTAAAGAAGAATATGGCAAACCTGTGCTTGGTGCTGGCGACATCTACGCCGTGTTCAACGATCGACCGGAAGTCCGTGCAGTGATCCAGTTCTTCTCAACGGGTGAATCGCTGCGGCGATGGATTGAAGTTGGCGGTGCAATTGGTGTCCATAATGATGCCAGCTTGGATTGGTACGGCGATCCGGTGACTCGCGGGGTTGCAGAGACCATTCGAAACGCTACCACCTTCCGCTTTGACGGTTCTGACCTGATGCCTGGCGCTGTTGGTGCAGGCACCTTCTGGAAGTATATGACCGATTACGTCAGCGGAACGATAACCCGCCAAGAGGCTTTACAGCAAATTGATGCTTCCTGGCCGGATTAGTCCACAGGAAAGTTAGCAAATTTCTCATGCTTGTGTCTTCAAAATGAGTTGGCTCCAGCCTGAGGATATCCTTGGACAATCAACAACATAAGAAGGGCAGGCAGGCAAGAAATTGCCTGCCCTTTATTATCAATATGCGAGTACATGGAGGTGTGCATGCTCAACGCTAAGAACCCCAATAACGAAAAACTAAACATTTTTCATTGGTTCAGTTCAACTATTGGGCAAATTTTGATCTCCCTGTTTGTTCCGGCTGTGACCTTTTTTGTTCTCTGGCAAGGATACCGTTTTCTAAGTAAAGCTCAGGTTTCGCAGATTGTGCTGGTGACTGTTGCTATTATTTGGGGAGTGGGTGGTGTTGCTTTATTATATGTCGTGGCAAACTGGTTGGTTTTGAAATTGCCGAAGCCCTGGTCAAAACGTTTACAACCTTTTGTTTTTATTGGCCCGGCAGTGGTCATCATGGGCTCGTTTCTGGCAGTTCCGGTGGTTCGTTCCTTAATTGCCAGTTTTAAGAATAATCTGGGCACAAAATGGGTGGGGTTTGATAATTACATCTTTGCCTTTACTGATCCTCGTATGCTAGAAACCTTTAAAAACAACTTGCTCTGGTTGGTTTTTGGTACCGGCTTCAGTGTTGGGATTGGGCTTCTGGTAGCGGTGTTGGCTGATAGGAGCAAGCTGGAGGTTTTATATAAATCGATCATCTTCACGCCAATGGCAATTTCTTTTGTTGGCGCCAGCGTGATTTGGAAGTTTATTTATTCCTATAAAGGAACCGGCGTAGGGATTCAAGAAATTGGCCTATTGAATGCGATTGTGATTGCGTTAGGTGGTACGCCGCATCCCTGGTTAACAATGGCGCCCTGGAACAATTTTTTCTTAATTGTCATCATGGTGTGGCTTCAGACAGGCTATACAATGGTGATTCTTTCTTCAGCAATCAAAGGTGTGCCTGCTGAACTGTTAGAAGCAGCGCGAATTGATGGGGCCAATGAAGTGAAGGCATTCTTTCGCATTACTGTTCCTTATATCAAAGGTACCCTGATTACCGTGATTACCACGGTTGTCATCTTTAGCTTGAAGCTATTTGACGTTGTTCGGGTGATGACAGGCGGGAATAACAACACCAACGTTATTGCAAATGAATTCTATTTACAAATGTTTACGTATAACCACGCTGGCCGTGCTTCAGCAATTGCAATAGTGCTCCTTTTGTTGGTCACTCCTGTGATCATCAATAACTTGCGTCAATTCAATAAAGAAAGAAAGGGGTTCTAATGACCAAGGGTGCAAAATCTCAAAAACGTACACAGAGTTTTATTGTGAACTTGGTGCTGATTATTATTTGTATTGTGTGGTTGGTACCTATTTTTGGCATTTTAATTACTTCCTTTCGTCCAAGCGAAGATATTTTCAGAACCGGGTGGTGGACGGTATTTCCGCATAAGGTCGAGATGGAAGTCGGTCGGATCAAATTGAACCCTGATGTTGATCTAGATGCAAGAATCACCATTCAATCAAATAATTCAACCCTTGAAGGTCGCACCCCGGATGGTGAACCCACCGTGTACACTGGAAATCCGGTTGAAGGTGTGACAGCAAGTTTTGAGGAATTTCGAGATGGAATCACACTTGACGATGGGCGGACGCTTGAGTGGTCTGGCAATCGCCGCTCACGTGAACTAAGGATTTTTGATCGTCGGTGGGTTGGTTTCAGTACCAAGCTGACGATGAAAAACTACAAGGATGTCATTACCGGAAAAACGATTTCCTACCGGGACGCTGAAGGCCGGACAATCACGCGCACCGGGAACAATCTCGGTGGCGCCTTTCTGAACTCGTTGGCTGTGGCGATCCCCGGAACAATTATTCCAATTTTGATTGCTGCTTTTGCTGCATTTGGGTTTGCCTGGTTGGAATTTCCTGGTCGAAATCTTTTGTTTACAATTATCGTCGGGTTGCTTGTTGTGCCGTTACAGATTGCCTTGGTTCCAATCCTGAAGGACTATGTGGCAATGGGCTTGAATGGCACTTTTTTGGGGATTTGGCTGGCGCACTCAGGTTTTGGGCTACCTTTAGCGACTTACCTGTTGTTTAACTACATCAGCACGATTCCGCGTGAATTACTAGAGTCGGCCTTTATTGATGGGGCATCGAATTTCACGATCTTCATTCGTTTAATTCTTCCCCTTTCAGTTCCCGCACTGGCATCTTTTGCAATTTTCCAATTCCTTTGGCTGTGGAACGATTACCTGGTCGCCCTGATCTTTTTAGGTGAACGGAACAAGACGGTAACGATTGCGGTCGCCCAGATGGTGGGCGAAAAAGGCCAGGACTGGCACCTGATGACATCAGCTGCTTTCGTCAGTATGATTTTACCCCTCGTGGTATTCCTGGCGTTACAGAAATACTTTGTGCGCGGCATGATGGCAGGCTCGGTCAAAGGGTAAAGTTTTTTCCAACGCTTACAATCTGAATTCAAAAAGAACCATTTTTCAAATGATGGTTCTTTTTTTACGCCTGGGCTGAGCATATCATTTTAAAAAATGATGTGTTAAATCGGCAAATTTCTTTACTTTCGTTTATAATTCACTCATTCTAAACAACCCAGCTAAAATCACTTCACGCAAGGAGAACTCACCAATGAACGAAACTATTTCTGCCAGCGATGATTTAAAAACTGAATCTCTTAAACAACGTAAACGTACCCAAACTTTATTAGCTTTATCGGCTGGGTATTTTGTTGATCAGGGTGAAGGGCAGGCGATGTCGATTTTCTCGCCTGTACTGAAAACACTCTGGTCATTAACCAATATGCACCTGGCGTGGATTACCTTTGCCCGCAGTTTGCTTCAATCACTCAGCTCGCCTTTTTGGGGCTATCTGTCTGATCGGTACTCTCGAAAGAAAGTCCTGCTGATTGGGACTGGATTATGGGGCATTTGGACGATTGTTGTTGGGTTTACACAAAGCTATCAACAGCTGTTGCTAATCCGGGTGATATCAGGGCTTGGGCTGGGCTGCCTTATGCCGGCGACTTTCTCAATCATGGCCGACACGTTCCCCCCCAGAATGCGGGGGAAAATGCTCGGTATCCTGGAAGCTATTGGTGTTTTGGGAATTATTATTTTCACGGTTGGGCTGGGCGCATTGGCTACCCCTGAGCTTTGGCGATATGGCTTCTTTATTCTGGGTGTCGCTAGCGTTATCTCTGGTTTTATTATCTGGTTTCTTGTAGATGAACCGGTTCGAGGCGAAGCAGAGCCAGAGATGCAGGGTCAATTGACACAAGAGGACGCAGAACGCTATAAAGCAAAGTTCTCGGACATCAAAAAATTGATGAAAATTCCAACCATCTGGGTTGCTATCGGGCAGGGGTTGGCAGGCTCCATGCCCTGGGTGGTGATGGGGGCATTCCTGATCCTGTGGCTGGTTGAAGTTCGTCATGTCGATACAACCCAGGCCCCCTTGATTTTTGGCGGTGTTGTTATTGGAACAGCCATCAGCAATGTTCTGGGGGGGATTATTGGCGACTATGCTGAAAAAGTCAGCCCTAAATACGGCCGAGCATTTATTGGCCAATTGTCGGTCTTTTTTGGTATTCCATTCACGTATTACCTTTTCACAAGAACGGAAAACTGGAGCCTGGTCAAACTAGCAATTTTATGATATATGACCGCATTACTGATTAGCTGGCCAGGCAAGGGATCAAAAGAACCGATGATCCAGGGCGTGGTCACGCCAGAGCTGCGCTCATCTGCGTTTTCATTTATTACTTTTGTTGAAAGCGGGTTTGCCGCCATTGCTGCGTTGATTTTTGGTATCCTGGCAGACAAAATTGACATTCAAACGGCAATGTTATGGACTGTTCCATTTCCGTGGTTGATCTGCGGTATTCTGTTTTCAGGCTTCTACTTCTCCTATCCCAAAGATTCAAAACGTCTCCGGGATGAGATGGCAAGGAGAGCTGTTGAATTAGGTATCTCAGATGGTGCAGAGAGTCAATAACCTCATTAGGTTTGGAATAAGTAATAATAAAAAAATCCACCATCAGCTGGTGGATTTTTTGGCGGGAGCGACGGGATTTGAACCCGCGATCTCGGCCTTGACAGGGCCGCATGTTGAACCACTACACCACGCCCCCGAGCGATTGTTATCTTATCACACGGAAAAACAAATGTCAAGCAATTTTCTGAACCCTTATCATTATAATTGAGTGTTAATAAGCGAGGAACGTGATGAAAATTGTATCTGTTGATCAAATGCAAACGATAGAACGGGCGGCAAATGCCACGGGCTTGAGTTACAGCACCATGATGCAAAATGCAGGCCAGGGGATTGCCAGATGGTTGGTTCAAAACATACCCTATCAACGAAGTGTGATCGGCCTCATTGGATCGGGTAATAACGGGGGAGATACGCTCATTGCACTCACCTGGCTGGCGAAATGGGGCGTGAGGACAATTGCGTTTCTTGCGAAGCCAAGAAAACATGACTCATTGCTGGATGAATATCTTGCGTATGGAGGCAATGTCATCGATATCTCTGGCAATGATGACCTGGACATTTTTGAAGCCGCATTGCTACCGGGCGCTATTGTCTTGGACGGAATTCTGGGGACGGGCTTCAGATTGCCTCTGAGCGGCGCGTTGTTGAAGGTAATGGAAAATATCCACAAACGGCTGGTAAACCGCTCAGATTTGCTTCTAATCGCTGTAGACTGTCCTTCTGGTGTCGATTGCGATACAGGAGAGGCCTCTGATATAACACTCCATACCGAGCACACCCTCACAATGGCCGCTATGAAAAAGGGCTTATTGACACATCCTGCTCGTACGTTTGCTGGTGAACTGCACTACATCGATATTGGGATTGGTGATCCAACGTTATATCTTAATCATCATTTGCCGGTAATGGTAGAGCGCACCCTGCTTCAGGATTTGTTTCCAAAGCGACCCGACAGCGGCCATAAAGGTACCTTTGGCACCTGTCTGGTTATTGCTGGCTCTTCAGCCTATGTGGGCGCGGCCTATTTGACAGGAAAGGCAGCTTACCGGGCAGGTTGCGGTTTGGTGAACATGGGGGTTATGGACGATGTGTATCGGGCGCTATCTGGACAGTTAATTGAAGCTGTGTGGATGGTTTTACCGGATATTGATGGCGCTTACGCTCCAGAGGGGCTATCGGATGTCAAAAGGGCTCTTCAATCTGCCGATGCGGATGTAATTGGCCCGGGATGGGGACTGCATGATGTGAACGCCTCATTTTTGGAAGCCGTGCTTCAATCCCTGCGACTTTCAGTACCGTTGGTCATCGATGCAGATGCATTAAAACTCCTGGCCAGGATCGATAAGTGGTGGTCTTTGTTACCTGATCAAGTCGTGTTGACGCCGCATCCGGGCGAAATGTCAGTGCTCACAGGGCTTGAAATCGACGAGATTCAGGCCAACCGCTGGTCGATAGCGCTTGAATTTGCAAAATTATGGCAGGTTAACCTGGTGTTGAAAGGGGCAATGACGGTTGTCGCTAGCCCGAAGGAAAAGATTTTTATCAATCCATGTAGCGACTCTGCCCTGGGGACGGCAGGAAGTGGGGACGTGTTAACCGGCATGATTGGCGGCCTACTAGCCCAGGGAATGCCACCTGAACAGGCCAGTATTTTAGGCGTTTCGATTCATGCTCTTGCGGGAGCGATCGCCAGACGGGAACAAAGGACGGATGTGACCGTCACTGCGCTTGATATTTTTGATTGCCTGCCCAAAGCGATTGTTAAAATCAAAGAGGCTGGTTGATAAGCCAGCCTCTATGCTTGTAAACCCCTGGTCTAAGCTTCTTCAGCCTTATCTTTGGGTTGAATCGTTTTCACCAGTTTTTCGCGCCCCTCTTCAATCGCTTTCTCGCTTTTCTGCAGGAGCTCATCCGCCTGTTCTTTAGCTAATTGCGACCATTCCTCAGTCTTTTGTTTGGCTTGCTCCAGTGCTTCTTCTGCCTGCAGCCAGGCATCTTCAACGGTTTCTGATGCGCGATCTCGCAGTTGGATGGCCTTATCATGAATGAGTTCTCGAGTTTCTTCACCGGATTGTGGTGCAAACAACAGTGAAACCGCTGCACCCGTAAGTCCTCCGACGATAAAACCAATTAAAAATGCGCCAAAATCCTTGTTGTCTGACATTTCAAACTCCTTTATATTGATTTATCCTTATTTTTATTTAATACCGCGCCTTTATTTTTTATAAGGCTTGAAAATACTTTTCACCATTGCTGCATACTGATTTAGTTTGATAACCGGTTCAGCAAGGTTGTCGCTGACAAACCTTGCCGTTCCTCTAAGCGTGTTGACAGTTTCGCTGGTCGAATTGATGATTGGACGGATCTCATTTTGGAGAAGGTTGATGAGGCTTGAAAGTTGGATGATCAGCACCACCATGGCCACACCAATGACCAGTGACTGCAAGGCTAAAAAGATGATAAAGACGTCACGAATCTGTTCAGTTCGCTGCTGATTAGCTTCATTGACCAGGTAAATTGTTGCCAGGACAATTAAGGCGATTAGAACAACAGCAATAATGAGTCCAATGACTAATATTTTTTTGGATTGTTTTTGAGTTGTTAGATCCGCACCTGCTGCCTCAGGGTTTTCTTGATGGGTTGTCGTTATTTGTTTTTCTATTTCACCGTTCATAATGTTTATGCCCCGATCGAATACTTTCCCATATTTTTTTAGCCAACCATAACTATATAATTATAACGGATTTACGCATCGAGTGCCAACGTAATTTCCTGATCGGTATGAGTTTTATCTGTTGCTGTAATTTGGATATCTGAAAAGAGTTCTTCTTGCATGGCATCCACGTATTGTTGCTTGATCAATTCCAAGACAGCTAAAAACAACACAATCGCTTCAATCCGATCGTGTTCTTTAGGAAGCAGTTGCCGATATGAAAGATGCTTTTGGATTCTCAGTTGATCAATTAAGTCATGGATTTTCTTTTTGATCGTAACTCTTGGGATTGTAATTACCGTGGTTATTGGCGCTGCTTCTTCCTGGAAGTGATAAAGAGATTTAAGTAATTCGATTAAATCATCGAGGTTAACCCCTGATAGATCAATTGTCTCCTCAGTTTTTGGAGGTGGCGCCAAACGAATATATGTGCGTTGTCCTTTCACTTCTAGATCTTGCAACCATTGTGAGGTTTCTTTGATCGATTTGTATATCCTGAGCTGACGGGCCAAACTTTCAGCCGGGTCTTCTTCTCCTTCTAACCTTTCAATTGGTCGGGGTAACAACGCTTCAGATTTGATTTGGACCAGCTTGGCAGCGACAACCAAAAAATCTGAAACTTCAACTGCGTTTTTTTGTTGAAGGGAGGCCAGGTAAGCCAAATATTCATCAGTAACTTTCGCCAGCGAAAGTCGTGTAATATCTAGTTCTGCTTTCGTAATTAAATCTAATAAAAGGTCTAACGGACCTTCGTAGATTTCTGTGTGAATGGTATAGGTGGACTCGGTTTTATTGAGAAAAGTCATCTTGTCGATCATAAACAGGATTATACCCTTGAAGTTTTACAGCTCAAACTGAATGGTGAAATTTTTAGTGTGTTAAAATGGGCTTCTTTTTCTCAATTATTAAATTGACGGTTGCCTTCATTTCAAAGTTTCGTATTTGGTTAAAAGTTTATTTTAGGTTAAAATTAGTCATGAGAATAACACCGCCATCAATTGTGAACTATTGATGCGCAAGCTATTTACTTTAGATGGCCTGCGCATCGATAGTTCTGGAAAAGGACCCAGAACGATGACTGAAGCAATTATTAACGAAAGTGCTGAGCAGTTTTCAAAACGTTTAAAACTGCCCTTTACGGACTACTTTTTACTAGCGAGGGCCTTAACGCATCGCTCTTATTTAAACGAAAACCGGGATGCAATTGAAGATAATGAGCGCCTCGAATTTCTGGGCGACGCTGTTTTAGACTTCATGGTTGCTGAATGGTTGTATAATCATTTCCCAGAAAAAAAAGAAGGGGATTTGACGCGTCTGCGGGCAGCGTTGGTTCATACAGATCAATTGGCAAATTTTGCCAGAAAGATTAACTTAGGCGCTGCTTTACGCTTAGGAAAGGGTGAAATTCAAGCAGGCGGACAGGACCGGACAACACTTTTGTGTGATGCTTTCGAGGCATTGATCGGTGCTTTATATTTGTATGGGGGCCTTTCATCAGTCAAAACGTTTATAGAGCCGCTCCTAAACGAAGTCGTAGATGATATTTTTCAAAATCACATGGACGAGGATACGAAAAGCCGCCTTCAAGAATGGGCACAAGGACATGGTTTTTCTGCACCTAAGTACATTCTTGTGGCTGAGCAAGGGCCTGACCACAAGAAAACCTTTGAGATGGAAGTAAGAATAGAAAACAAACCCTTTGGCAGGGGGACCGGATCGAATAAACAATCGGCAGAGAAATCTGCAGCCAGAGAGGCATTGGTTGACCTTGGAATCTTGGAGCATAATTAATCAATGAAAAACCGTTTGGAATCCCTTGAATTACAAGGCCTAAAAACCTTTGCAATCAAAACGCAATTAGAATTTCCTGGAAAAATAACTGCAATCGTTGGCCCGAATGGGTCGGGGAAATCGAATATAGCGGATGCAATTCGTTGGGTGCTGGGCGAGCAGTCTTTTTCGCTGTTACGAGCGAAAAGAACGGACGATATGATATTTTCAGGGTCGCAACAACGCTCCCGGGCCGGGATGGCTTCAACCACAATTACTTTCAATAACGAAGATGGCTGGCTGCCGATTGATTATTCCCATGTTGCGATTACTCGCCAGGCTTACCGAGACGGTCAAAATGAATATATTTTGAACGGACAAAAAGTGCGTTTGAAAGACGTCTCGGAACTTCTATCTCAAACCGGGTTGTCTGAAAGAAATTACACTATTATTGGTCAGGGTTTGGTTGATACAGCTTTGGCGTTAAAACCTGATGAGCGCAGAAAGCTATTTGAAGAGGCTGCTGGGATTGGACTGTATCGCTCCCGTAAGGAAGAAGCCCAACGCAGACTGGAAAGCACACGCAAAAACATGGATCGGGTGCTTGATATTCTGACAGAAATTAAACCTCGGCTGAGGAGCCTCGAACGCCAGGCACAGCGATTTCAAGAATATCAACAAATTCAGGCAGATTTGCACCTGGTGTTACGAGAATGGTATGGCTTTCAGTGGCATCAAAAGCAACAGGATTTGCGGCAAACTCATAATGCATACCAGGAACAGGGAGCCCGTATGCGCTCCTCGCGCAAGAAACACCTTGAAGCAGAGACAAAAGTGGAAGAAGCTCGAGCCCAATTGCAGTCCTATCGCAAGGAACTAGAAGCCTACCATCGAGAGCTGGCGGAGAATCACAGCCATCTGGAGCAAACCACACGTGAATTGGCCATAATCGAAGAGCGTCAGCGTTCATACGAACTTCAGAAAGATAACTTGGAGCTTGATATTTCAAACCTTGAAGAAGAAATCAAGGGCATGGATGCTCAGGGTTTGACTTTGACCACCGAGATTGAACAGCGACAGAAAGATTTCAACTCGGGTGCTGAAGATGTAAAAATTTCAACCCAAAAACTTGTCGACATTCGGAAAACAAAGGAACACATTGACATCGAATTGGATGACCTTAAAACGAAAAGAATCCAACTTGAAACAGAGAAGATCCAAGGACTGGTTCGTATAGAAGAGCTCAACAATCAAGAGCTTACGCTTCTCGATGAGCGTGGAAAAATTCAAAACGCGATCAGCATGATGCAGACCGAAACTGAAGAAGTGAAGCAGCAGTGTTTATCCGCAGAAGCAATTTTAAAGAAAACCTTTCAGAATTTTGAAAAGCAACAAAAGCAGATTGACTTGCTCTCTGAAAATTTGGATGAACTTGAGCATGAACATACAAAAATAAAGCAAGAAATTAATGATAAAGACAACCAAAGAGAAAAATTAACGACGCAACTAACGCTATTAAAAGACGCAGAAAAAGCTTTAAGTGGTTACTCTGAAGGTTCAAAAAAATTGCTGGAGATCTCGCGTCAGGGACGTTTATTGCAAGGGATTGAACCTATTTCCCAATATATAGTCGTTGAAGAGCAGTACGAACGAGCCATCAGTGCAGCACTGGGTGAATTAACAGATTTACTGGTGATGCCTCCTCAAGGAAGAGCAAAATTAATTAACTACCTTGAATCAAAAGAAAATGACCGGGTGGCGTTGGTATCAATAGATCAAACCGGCCAAGGACATCATCAGCAAAATTTTAATGAAATGGATGGTGTGATCGGCTTTGCTAATACGTTAGTTTCGGCTGAAGTACCCTACAAAAACCTGATCGACATATTGCTTTCTGATATCCTGATTGTCAAAGATGCCGATGCGGCAGAACGTTTGACAAACAACCTGAAAACACCAATTATCGTTGTTACTTTGTCCGGTATTGTCTTTCATCCCAAGGGGATTATCATCTCTGGTCAGAGCCCTACGGGGAAACGAATTGGACGTACAAGGCAGCACAGTGAATTGCAAACGGAACTCCTGAGGGTTCAAAAAGAAATTGAAACACTTTCAAAAGAGCAAACTCGCGCCAGCAATTCGATAGCACAATTACTGGCTGAACAACAAGAATTAAAGCAAGTATTAACGCTTTACGAACAGGAAAAGCTATCCAACGAGCGGGCTTTGCAAGATGTAAATGACACCCTGGCGCGCTTAACAGAACAGCAATGCTGGCATAATGATCGCCTGAAGACGTTGGATACAACGATTAACGAAATTCAATCCTCGATTCAATCTGGGCAAGGCAAATTGGTGGATCTGGATGGGCAAATTAACGTGGCGCTTGAAGAGGAACAAAATATCAATCTCAAATTAAAAGCCATCCCGCTTTTTGAAACCCAACAAACACTTAACCAATTGGAGACCCATCAACTAATTGCCCAAAACGCGCTTGAATCTGTTCAACAGCGCTTTCAGGACAACTCCGACCGGTTAGAAATGGCCAAACAACGCTTGCTAGGGTTAAAATAACGGCACAATCAAATCACTTCCGGTTTGCTCAAAATAGAAAATAATCGCGGTATCCTAAAACAAAGACTTTCTGAAATCCAAGAAAAAATATCGCTTTTAGAAAGCGAACACGTCGAGCCCCTTTCAGAGGTTGGGGAAGAAACAGAAAAATCTGTGTCGGGCTTGCAAAAAATTGAAACGGAATCACATCAACAAGTGATTATTGCTGAACGTCAGCATACACAATTGCAACTGGAACTGGGACGCAAGCAAGATCAATTGGACCTTCTCAGGGAACGTATCAAGGACGATTTTGGATTGGTCTCTTTTGAGGGTGATCAGAAATATGACGACCCAACGCCATTACCTTTTAATGACGAACTGGTTGAAGATTTGCCTTATCTTGAAGAAATTCCAGAAACCCATGAGGATGATATTAAGCGACTGAAGAGCCAGCTGCGGCGTATTGGCGCAATTAATCCAGAAGCACAACAGGAATATTTTGAAGTCAAAGACCGTCATGAATTCCTCACCAACCAGGTTGCCGATTTAGACAAAGCCAGCAAAGACCTGCAAGAGGTTATTGAAGAGCTGGACACAATGATGGAAATCGAATTTATTAAAACTTATCAGGCTGTTAATAAAGAATTCTCTGCCTATTTTTCCCGCCTGTTCAATGGTGGAGAAGCGAAATTAGTGTTCGCTGACGATGAAAAGCCTGTTGAGGGTGGTGTTGACATTGAAGCCCGTTTGCCAGGCAGAAGGCAACAAGGTTTAGCTTTACTGTCCGGTGGCGAGCGTAGTTTAACAGCTGTTGCATTGATTTTCGCTTTGTTAAAAGTATCGCCCCCCCCATTCTGTATTTTAGATGAGGTTGATGCGATGCTCGATGAATCGAATGTGGGGCGTTTCGTAGAAGAACTGCGAGAGCTTTCGAAGCATATCCAGGTGGTAATTATTACGCACAACCGGAATACAGTTCAAGCAGCGGATGTGATTTATGGCGTCACAATGGGGCGTGATTCAACCAGCCAAATGATCAGCCTTAAACTTGAAGAGGTTGGCGACGCCTATTTCGCTTAATCTGAAATAGCTCAAAACAAAAAAGAGGCGCCTGTGAATTGTAGTGCACCCCGTTTGTTGGACGGAAATTAGGTAAAGAAACCGGACTGAGTTCTGTAAGCCACAGGGCTCAATCCTTTTAGTTTAACCTTTATTCTATCAAGATTGTAATACTCTAAATAATCTTCCAACTCGTGTTTGAAGGCATCAACTGAAGCAAAAGTTTTGACATGAAAAA
>JAAYKH010000047.1 GCA_012522475.1 Chloroflexota bacterium
AAGATTATTTAGAGTATTACAATCTTGATAGAATAAAGGTTAAACTAAAAGGACTGAGCCCTGTGGCTTACAGAACTCAGTCCAGTTTCTTTACCTAATTTCCGTCCAACAAACGGGGTGCACTACAGTGCCCGCATTTTTTATTTTCAAAGTTTATTTTAAGTCGTCCACTGATCGTTGACCAGCCCCACCAGGTACCAATCTCCACCCTCCTGAACAAAGATTAGGCGCAAACTGACCCAATCCATACCCTCGTATTGTTGTTCAAAGCCGCTGAAATGGAATTCTATAAAAGTGCTGCCCGGGAAAAACTGATCAAGGTTGCTGAGGCTGTTGCCCAGACCAATCCGTTCATTCACGGCTTTCAATTCAGGGTTGGCAAAATCGGCTGAATAGAGAAAGCGCTCATAATATTCGTCAAATGTCAACCTGATCGGTTCTCCTATGCCATCATAGATCCCCCACCGGTAAACCTCGTCTGAACCCACCAGACCGGGCAATTCATCGGGAAGAAAGACCATGTGTTTCGCCTCGACATAGGCATAGGGCGAAAACCGCACGCCCATTTCGGGGTGTGCAAATAACGCCACGGTCGCCATATCTTTGGATGCCAGCGCCTCCACCACGATCTCTGCAATTGCTTCCAGGTTAAGTTCTGGCGTTTCTGCATCCACCGGGTAACCGGCAATTGGCAGAAACGTTTCATGCGTAACAACCGGGTAACCAGCGGTGGGCACTTCCGGTTCAATCACAACGGGGTAAACCGCCTCATCCAGTTCCTCGGGCTCAACGACAGGTGAGCATGCTGAAAGAAGCATTACACTCACCCACAAGACGATCAACAATACTTTTTTCATCATACCGCGCTCCTTTACATTACATGACTGTTATTCAATACTATTTTCTACCCGGCAGAACCCATTTTTCCAAAGCCTGTGAATATTATTATATGACTTATAAATGATTATGCCTGTGTTTTAGATGTTTTGACAGCAAAGCAGCCAGGATAGGCCCATCAACCAAAGTCAAGCGCCGGAAGGCGAAAGCCATGGGCTTACAAATTCAACCAGCGGGCCGTTGTTTTTGGCAAATCTGCCAACAAACCCTGCTGAAAAGTACAGCGCGGTAAAGAGGCCATAAACATCTTCCCGTATTTTTTAGTCAGCACGCGCTTATCCAGCACCGCCACAACCCCGCGGTCAGTCTGGGTGCGAATCAGGCGGCCGAACCCCTGCCTGAAGCGCAAAATCGCCTCCGGCAGTGCATATTCGTTAAACGGGTCTTCATAGGTTTCAGCTCTTGCCGCGACGATCGGGTCGGAGGGAACGTCAAAAGGTAATTTAACGATCATCAACACAGAAAGCGCCTCACCGGGCACATCCACCCCTTCCCAAAAGGCACGCGTTCCCAGCAGAACAGCACGCTCGGTATCCCGAAAAGTCTCCAACAGCGTACTCGCTGAGGCCCCTTCCCCCTGTTCATACACCTGGATATCGTCCTGGGCCAGCACCTGGGAAAGCTTGCTGGAAGTGCGCTGCAACTGCGCGTAGGAGGTGAACAGCGCCAGCATCCGCCCACCAGAAGCCCTGGCCACATCGGCAAGCGCAGCTTCAACCGCCCGCTGGTGCCCGTTGTAATCCGCGGGCTCGGGGATATCGTTAACCACGTAAACCATCGCCGATCTTTCAAAATCAAAAGGTGAACCCACCACCAGTTCTTCGGCATCCTCGGCATTCAACTGCCGTCTGAGGTATTCAAACTCGCCATTGGTGGTTAGGGTTGCCGAGGTGAGAATTACACTCTCTTTTTGATACCAGAGGTGTTTTTCCATCATACGCCCGATATGCAGCGGCGCTGCGTTCAGGGTGATGTGCATGTCCTTGGGGTGTAACTCCACCCAATAAATAGTATCGCCATCCGGTTCCAGCGTCAGCCCGTTGGTGTTTTGCTTTATTTCCTCAATACGTGAAAACATGTTCCCCAGGCTGCCCCACATATCCTCGGCTGCTTCGTTTTCCTGGTCCGCCAGTTCCCGCATCGGCGTACGCAATTCCCGTAAGATCGCCAGCAAGCTCTCCAGTGTGGCAAATGCAGCTTCCCAGGCAATCTCAACGTCCAGCCAGATTGGCAGTTTACGCGTGGAGGGCAAGACACGCTCTTGTTGCGGGTAGGTACCCAGCGGACGGCCTTCGCGCGAATCTTCAAGGAAGGCGTCTAACGCTCTATAGTATGCGTCCATCTGGCTGTCAAAGCGAATGGACAGGTCGGCCGCCTTGTTAACCAATTGATTCAAAGACGCCATTTGGGCAGGTTTTAGCAATTCCTGGCACAGGTCCATAAAACGCCCCAGCAAGCCGGTTTTTGGCCCACCCAGCTCACGCGTCAGGCGTGAAATATCACCGCCCCACACACGGAAAGCGAGGGCGTCCGTGGTGGCCGATTCAAGATGGTGAGCCTCGTCAACAACCAGGTAATTAAAAGCCGGCAGAACCCGATTATTCGTCACTGTGTCCGCCAGCAGCAGCGCATGGTTGACGATTAACAAATGCGCGTTCTCAGCCGCCATCTTGGCCCGGTAAAATGGACAGCGCCCACCGGTACGTTTCAGGCATACCTCCAGCCGACAGCCTTCATCCTCCGCAGAAAGGCGCGACCACACCATCCGTTCAATACTTCCATTCAGGTTAATCTCCGAGCGATCCCCCGTACTGCTTTCCAGCAGCCATACCAGCACCTTAGCCAGCACGCGCACCTCGTGGATTGTTTCCAGTTTGCGCCGACGCATGGTTTCCAGCCGCCGCGGGCACAAATAATTAACCCGACCCTTGAGCACCGCAGCCCGCAACGGTAGATTCAACGCCTGCTGCAGGTCTGGAATATCTTTGTTAATCAACTGGTCCTGAAGGTTAATGGTATTGGTCGAGATCACCACGCGGGTATTGTTCTCCAACGCCCAATAAGCAGCCGGTATCAGGTAAGCCAATGATTTACCCGTACCGGTCCCCGCCTCCACCAGCATATGCTGAGAGTTGTTGAAGGTTTCCACAACCGAGCGCAGCATGTCCACCTGTTGTTGACGATATTCAAACTGTCCCAGGTATTTGGCAAATTGGCCACCCCGTTCTAATACCGCGGCAACATCGTCTACATCCAGTTTAAGGTCGCCTTTTTCGGCGCCCACCTGCTCCCCTGCGTCATAGGTGGGTTTTTCAAATAGCGGGCCGGTGGCGCTGCCCAGGTCTTTTTTTGCCCGGATGTGTTCTTTTGCCCGCTGACGCAGCACCTGTTGGAAAGCCCAGTTGGCCTGCCAATCCAGCGGTTCTCCCATGCGTACAATTTCTGCCAGCAGTGTTAGGGGTAGTTCCTGGGCTTTTTCCATCAACGTGTTGAAAACCGCGTGGGTCACGCGGGCATCGTCCAGCGCACGGTGGGTGGCAGGCAGCAGGATGCCCAACTGCTGTGCCAGGGCCGATAGGTTGTAACGGCTGGCGGTTGGCATCAACACCGCGGCCAGTTCATAGGTGTCGATGGCAATATTTTGTCGAAATGCTCCCGCTTGCTGCAAGAAAGCCAGGTCAAAACTGATATTATGTCCAACCACCGGCGCATCGCCAACAAATTCGATCAGCCCAGCCATTACATCGATTAAATAAGGCGCATTGCGCACCATCGAGTTGTTGATACCGGTTAACTGGGTAATAAACCCCGGAATGGGCTTGCGTGGGTTGACGAGTGTCGTCCATTCATCCTCCACGCGGCGTCCGTTGAATTTAACTGCCCCGATTTCGATGATCGCATCTTCATCCGGGTTGAGCCCGGTGGTTTCAATATCAACAGCGACAAGGATGGACATAAGAAAGATTATACCCGTGGAATGGGCTGGCGATGGGCTTTCACGCGGAGAACTGGTTTGGGCGCTGTGGTTTCAACGACCTGCAGAATGAGGAAAACCGCGACCCAACACGGGTGGTTATGTGTCTGCAGTGGTTTCGCCCCATCTTTCAGCCCTGGTAATGCGGGCGTTTAAGGGAGGATGGCTATAAAACAGGAACACCACCCACGGCTCGGGGTCAACATCACTTAGGTTCTGGTTGGCCAGGCGCTTGAAAGCCGAAGCAAATGCAGCCGCTTTGTCGGTTACTTTCAGCGCATAATCATCGGCTTTGCCCTCTCGCCAGCGCGAAAAGGCGTTTTCAATGGGCATGGTCAGTAATTGATAAAGTGACAGCAGGGTCAACAAGGCGGGTAGCCCGGCAGGGTCGGCCACCCCGGCTAAACCGAAGGCAGAAATTGCCCAGACCATCGCACGCGAAACCAGGAAAAACCCCAGGGCTGTCAACAGAGTGCCGCCACCGATCAGCCAGGCTATATCGTTGTGAACGTGGTGCCCCAGCTCGTGCGCCAGAACCGTTTCGATCTCATCCGTGGTAAATTCGCTAATCAGCGTGTCGCCCAGGATGATGCGCCGCGTATGCCCCAGGCCTGTCAGGGAAGCATTGGCCTGAGTAGTGCGGCGGGACATATCCATTTTAAATACGCCCCGCACCCTGGTACCCGCTTTTTCAGCCAGCGCTACCAGGCGTGCCTCAAGGTCGGCGTGTTCCTCTCCCAAAGGCGTGAATTTATTAAAGATCGGCATCAGCAAAACCGGCGCCAGGTTCGTCAGCAACACGCTAAATAACAACATGCCGCCCGTAAGCCATAGCCACCAGTGCTCACCGGTCAGGCGCAGGGCCAGGTACACCAGTTCAACCAAGAGTAACCCCAGCACAGTTTCCACAGTCAGCCCTTTTATCTGGTCGATCATCCAGTCTTTAAAAGATTGTGTGGAAAGCTCAAAACGGTGCGGCAGAACAAACCCGGCATAATAGCCCAGCGGCAAGTTGAGCAGAAAAAGAACCCCGCCAAATACCGCCGCAAACCCCGCCACGAGGAACCAATCATTGCTGCTGATACCCGCCAGCCAGGTTCTCAGCACCACAGACCAGCCTGTTGCCAACCACAGGAAGGCATACAGCAGCGTGACGCCCTGCTCCACCAGCCACAACCGGCGTTTAATGCGGCCGTAGTGTTTGGCTTGTACTTGTCGTTCGGGGTCAAGTTGAGTCATGATTGGTCACCTCACCGATTGAATACTTCGAGATTACCCGCCAGCGTTGTGGTTCTATTTCATCGACCCAGTGCGAACTGGTTAGCGCAAACCGAGGAAGTTATGTTAATGACGTCCACCTTGCCAGGGGGTGTAGGCCTTGTTATCAATCCCCAGACGGGCCAGCATGCGGCCTACCGTTATGTTTACCAGTTCGTCAACCGTCTTCGGCTGGCTGTAAAACGCAGGAACCGGCGGAAAGATAATTGCGCCTGCTTGGGTAGCCCTGCTCATCAAATCCAGATGCCCGCTGTGCAAAGGCGTTTCCCGCACTGCCAGCAGCAGCGGCCGCCCCTCTTTCAAACACACATCAGCGGCGCGTGAAATCAGGCTGTCGGCATAGCTATTGGCCACCGCTGATAGAGTCTTAATCGAGCAGGGCGCAATCAGCATACCATCCACATAGAAAGAGCCAGATGCAATGGGCACCGCCAGGTCATCCGGGCGGTAACTGCGGGCTGCCAGGCGGGCGGCCTCTTCGGCGGTTGTCTCTGTTTCCTCTTGTATTACCCGCGCCCCTAACGGGCTGATCACCAGGTGAACTTCAACATCAAGCGTGTTTAGAACTTCAAGCGCACGCAGTCCGTAGATCGCGCCGCTGGCACCTGTGATAGCCAGAATAATGCGTTTATTTTCAGTCATGGGCCCATTATACTGTTTTTCGTTCAAGCCAGAACTTCCAGCCGCCCTCGCTCTGCATCCAGGCGCAGGCGCATACCGGTAGAAAGTTGATCGATCGCCACCTGGTCCATACAGGGAATTTCAGCGATGATGCACCCCACTGCAATAATCGGCTCACATTCAGCGTTGATAATGGCAGCCGGCGCCAGGCCGTTATACTTCAAGCGATACAGGATATATGAACCAACGGTGGAACCCTTTCCAGTCGGGAAGACCACCACCTTTCCCGCCAGGGATTGACCCTGCAGGTCGTGCCCTGCTTCAGTGATCACACCCGTTTCGGGGTCCACCCCGCCATAAAAAGAGATGCCCATACGGCTGACCAGGGCTTTTCCACTAACCTGCCCGGGGTAGATCGTCCGGCCGCTCAGATTCATCGGGTAGCCTCCTCAAGCACATCTTCAAAGCTTAGCAAGCGAGGTACAAACCCGTTTTTTGCCGCTGCGTAATAACAGGCTTTGGCAGAATCCGTGGCCATGACCCTGAAGCGTCCCTTAATCGGTGCCACCACGCAGCAGGTGTCGGTAGCAAATTTTGCCCCCGCCGCCTCGATAATTGCCGTGTAACCCATGCGGTCGGCCATGCTCTTCACGGGCCGGGCCGCGGTGATCCAAAATTCCTTGCGCACCTGTTTGCCTTGCAAAGCTCGGGCAATACGTTGAATTTCTGCCAGCGTCAGGTGTGGGCAGCCCAGGCTAAAAAAGTCAATTTCATCCCCTCCTGCCGGGTTCAGCTCGGCTTTGGCAGCCTCCAGCTCAGCAGGGGTGATCGTCAATACTTCGGTTGGCGGGGGATGGGCTTCGGCTTCGGGGGTGAAGCCAAGCATATGAAACAGCGCCACACCGCCAAAGGTGGCGATACTGGCGCAGAAGGACTTCAAAAGTTCTAAGCTGGCTGCCTCAATCCCGGTGATAAACGGCACCCGATGGGCGCCCGCTGTTTGCATTCGGTCGCCGATAGCTTTGCCCAGCGCGCCAAAATCAATCGTCGTGGTCAGGTTCGCTGTCACTTTCACGTGCAGGCTCGGGCGTCGGTTTTCATCCAGATGATAACCGTATGCCGGGGTGCGCCCGGTCAGGGCTGCGGCCAGTGCGGAAGGGCCGCCTTCACGGTTGGTGCGCGCCCCTAAAACCGAGTTGGCGTAACACACGGCGCTGCTCTCCGCCCAGGCAATGTGCTCACCAAACCGGGGCAGATTGCCAAACAAATAGGGCGTGCAAGAACAGGTTGTAACAATGCCCATGCTCGCGAAGGCCGCCAAAACGCGGCGTTGTTTTTCGGCAAAGTCTTCCGAAATGCCTAAAGATTGATAATTCTCAACGTCCATACCTGCCGGGTTCAACGTGGTAAAAACTTGAGCCTGCCCGCCCCCGGCCGCCATCTCGGCCAGCCAGGCCAGGCCAGCCTCGCCCAGGTTGTCGTAGCTGACCCCGGCAACCTGTACCGAACCGACCGGCAGCATACGCTCAGCGCCATAAATGCGTCCCAGGGTCACCAGGATCTGCATTGATTTTTGAGCTGCAGGGCCCAATTCGCCGTCCAGGAGGGCTTGTTCATCGGGGGTCAGGTGCATGAGGATATTATACTCGGTCGTGAATGGTGGTTGGTAGACAGCGAGTCAGGGCAATCGCAAAGCCATGAATTCAAAATATTCGGCAAGAAATTTGTGCTCATAGCGCAAAGTATCCGTTTTGTTTTACTGTCAGTAAATAGTCACCTCCGGGCTCTAAAATGATTGTAATTATTTCTTTTGTGACCCTATGGTATCGATACTGATAATAAAGCCTTGAATATCCAATATTTTGAGCCATTCCGGGATCGCTGTTATCTCATTACTTTTTTCATCTATCTTCACTTTCCCTGACACAACTCCGCCCTCATCAGCCCAGGCACTCTCTCAGTGTATCGCTTCTTCATCTTTGGATCGATCATGTGACCATGTGACCACCGCACCATCCTACCATCGATGGCAATCAATTGACCGCTGGTGGCTTTTGCTATCTTATGAATCCGTCCCAGAAAAATTACCTGGCATTCCTATGGGTCAATCGGGTAAATACTTTTCCAAAGGTACTGTGTGAAAGTATCCCATGTGACAGCTCTAAAAACGTCTCGAACCATTTACGTTTTATGTTTCCAAAGTGCTCAATCATCCCCCAGTCTTTTGCGCCACAGATTGCACCACAAATAGCAATAACAATAATATCCATCAGTTTATGACGGATACCATTCGGTTTTTGCTCATCAGTGATTTTTGAAAAGTATGTGATTAAGTCAGCTATCGTTCTCCTTTTTGATTCAATCTGAGCAGCAACTTTCCTTTTCATCAGAATCTAACGCCATAGCTTTATCAGTATTATTGACTCGACTTTTAGATTTATTTCACCAGCCCTAATCCTCATTTTGGACTTTGCGATTCCCCTAGGGAAGTTGTCGATAAAAATCTCTGGTTAATGGCCTATACTATAATGTGAGGATCACAAAGGTACAACGGATTTGAAAAGCAGGAAACGTAAATAATAAACTATGGACAAGAATTTCTGGCAGACGAAAAGCCTGGATCAGATGAATCATTCTGAGTGGGAAGCGCTGTGTGATCGCTGTGGAAAGTGTTGTTTGCACAAAATTGAAGATGAAGATAGCGGCGAGGTGTATTTCACTGATGTGGCCTGCCGTCTTTTAAATCTTGGAACCGGCACATGTATGAATTATATGCATCGCCAAAAAGAGGTTCCTGATTGCCTTGTTTTGACCGCAGACCGGGTCAACAGCATGTATTGGCTTCCGGAATCCTGTGCATATCGCCGGTTGGCAGAAGGTCGCGGGTTGGCATGGTGGCATCCGCTTGTATCAGGCAACCCTGACACAGTTAGGCAAGCGGGCTTTTCAATGTGCGGTCGGGTTGTTGCTGAAGAAGATGTTGATCTCTCGCAATTGGAAGAAAGGATTGTGCCCTGGTTTGATTAATTAAAGGTAGAAATTGATCTCGACCTGTAGTGAGGGCTGGTGGAGGGGTTAAACAAATCCCACAAATAAAAATTTTGAATCAGCACAAGACTAGATCAATACTGATCGTTTTTTGGCCTGTCTTCACCTCCTTTCTGGTCATTTTTCATCAGTATCGACAATTCTCTCTGCTTTGTAGGTTAAAGTCTGGATCATCTATAACCAAACCGGTTACTATGGCATCAACGCCCCCAGCACCCTGCAGCACCGCTATATTTCTGAAGACGTGCCGATGAGCCTGGTGCCGATTGCCGCGTTGGGCGAGCGTTACGGCGTGTCGGTCAACGGGATCAACGCCATCATCCGGTTGGGGTGCATTCTGCACAGCACGGATTACTGGCGTAAGGGCCGCACACTCGACAAGCTGGGCATCAAAGACCTGAGCGTGAGCGAGCTGACTCACTATGTCAACAATGGTGAGATCGCGGTGTAAATAACGCAAAGCATCTTCAATTTCCATTGGCATTTAAAGATTTTGGTGTTATAATCCACCGATAATAATTCAATAGCCCTATGCGGCACTCTTATCCAGAGAGGTGAAGGGACCGGCCCAATGAAACCTCGGCAACCAGAAAGCCACGCTTTTATGGTGCCAAATCCGGCAGATAAATATTCTGGAAGATGAGAGGGAATCTAATACTCCATGACGCCCCTCTCGCATGAGCCAGGAGGGGCTAAATTTTTTATGAGACATGGAGGTTCTCATTATGACGTTAACATTTACGAAATTACCCAAATACCTGTTTACTTCTGAATCGGTCACTGAAGGGCACCCCGACAAAATTTGTGACCAGGTCAGCGATGCCGTGTTGGATGAGCTCATCCGCCAGGACCCCTATTCGCGGGTTGCCTGTGAATGTGCTACCAAAACAGGTTTCATCATGGCTTTAGGTGAGGTCACCACCAAAGGCTTTGCTGATTTTGACAAGCTGGTACGGGAGGTGGTCATCGAGGCTGGTTACGACCGCGCCAAAAAAGGGTTTGACGGCTCGACCTGTGGCGTGATCGTGGCGCTGGCCAACCAGTCTTCGGATATTGCCCTAGGGGTGGACAAAGCCAAGGAAGCCAAAGAAGGTGAAATGGACAACACGGATGAGATCGAGGCGATTGGTGCCGGCGATCAGGGCATGGTGTTTGGTTATGCCTGTAATGAAACTGATGTGCTCATGCCCATGCCGATTTACTATGCGCACAAGCTCACCCGTCGCCTGGCAGAAGCTCGCCGGGCAAACGAGCTGGGCTTCCTGTGGCCGGATGGCAAAAGCCAGGTGACCGTGGAGTATGAATATGGAAAGCCCAAACGCATCCACACTGTTCTGATCAGCACCCAGCATACACCCGATGCGACGACCGAAGAAATTCGAGAGGGCGTGATCGAAGAGATCATTAAACCGGTGCTGCCTGCCGAACTGCTTGATGATGACCTGATCATCCATGTTAACCCGACCGGGCGTTTTGTGATCGGCGGCCCGTTGGGCGATGCCGGTCTGACCGGTCGTAAGATTATCGTGGACACTTATGGGGGTATGGGGCGTCACGGCGGCGGCGCCTTCAGCGGTAAAGACCCTACCAAGGTAGATCGCTCTGGCGCTTATGCTGCCCGCTGGGCTGCTAAAAACGTGGTCGCCGCTGGCCTGGCTGACCGCTGTGAAATTCAGGTAGCCTATGCCATTGGCGTGGCGCGTCCGCTGTCGATTAATGTAGAGACCTTCGGAACAGGTAAGATCGACGATGCCCGTATTGCCGATTTAGTTTTCAAACACTTCGATCTGCGCCCCGGGGCCATCATTCGTGATCTGGACCTGCGCCGGCCGATCTATCAGCAAGTTGCCAATTACGGTCACTTCGGCCGGGACGATCTTGATCTTACCTGGGAGGCGACTAACAAAGCTGACCTGCTGCGCGATGCTGCTGGGTTGTAAACAGGAACCAGGAATTAGGAAATTAGGAACCAGGGGGTGAATATCAAATCAGAGCTGGCACCCTGTATCTCACATGGATTGTGTGAGATACAGAGTGCTTTTTCTTGTCACTGTGAGTGAGGCGACTGCGAAGCGCCCCGAGCGGAGGCGAATTTGTCATCGCGAGCTTGCGAAGCGATTTCGGTTTTTGGTGATGCACCGGAAATAGATAATACCATCGTAGGGGCGGATCTCTGTGCGGACCTCCGTGTCCGCCCCTACGGGTGATCGGCAAATCAATACCTCTGCGGATGATGCATCAATCCGGCGGTTAACCCTGTTTTGAACCACAAAGGACGCAAAGAACACGAAGTTTGTCATTGCGAGCTTACGGCGCGATCTCATGTTTCCACCAGAGATTGCTTCACTTTGTTCGCAATGACAACAGCGTAAGCCTGTCATCGCGAGCTCCCAAGGGGACGACGCGATCTCCAGCCGTAGGGTGCGGTCTGTTTGTGACCGCACCAGAATAAAACGCCGGTCGACGCGCCCTTCGTGACCCACCCCCTCGCCCCCTCCCTGACCACTACGCTTTGCTCCGCGGCCCTGCGGGAGGAAGGGGGAATGTCGATCGAAATCTTGAAAACTTGCCCTACAAAAGAAGACCGTAGGGTGTGGTCTGGTTGCGGCCACACCACCATAAAAATGGTGGGTTCAAATGCGGAACCCACCCTACAAAAAAGCCACTGTTTGTGACCGCACCAGAACAAAACGCCGGTCGACGCGCCCTTCGTGACCCACCCCCTCGCCCCCTCCCTGACCACTGCGCTTTGCTCCGGAGGAGGAAGGGGGAATGTCGTTCGAAATTTTACAAACCTGCTTCCTCTTTCGCACAACTTAAAGCCCTCCCTGAAGGGAGGGTTGGGGTGGGTCTAATCGTGTAAACGTCTTTCAACCTGGCTGAGGAGATGGCGGTCGTGTGAAAGCTTTGGTAATAGCAAATTGTTTTTAGTTACGAAAATTGTTAAAAAGGAATATCCCCAATATCATCCATAAAATCATCCCCAATAGCATCCATAAAATCATCCCCAATAGCATTATTTTTATTTCTAAAATTATCCAGGAACTTTTCACGATCATTTAAACGAATTAAAACAGGGATATTATTTGATGAAGCTTTTCCGTGAATTATTGCCTGCCTGTCTCCCAGAGTAGGTAAAAGACTTGTGTAATCAGTGCCAAAATAGTCCTTCAAAAAATCTAGACCTGTTTTATCAATTGTTCTTAAAGCTATAACGGTATTACATTGATTTAAAATACTTTTTGTTACATTTGCCGTTCTTTGTGTAATTAATAAGCACCCTAAACCATATTTACGGCCTTGGAGGATAGCTTTTGCAGACCCGTTTGTTGCCGCTTTGTCACCTTCATATGCGACTGAAGTCCATTCTGGGACTAATGAATGTGCTTCTTCGTAAACAATACAACATCGAGCTGATTGCGTAATACCCATGCTTTGAAGGATTTCGAGCGTAACTTCACTAAATACCCTTGTTATTTCGCAAGGTGTAAGCAATGCCATCGGTGCATCATTATTAAAAACTTTCCCAGTTTGTTGCCATATTGTGAAACTCGCAGGGTTAAAAATTTTTAACCAACTATCATTTTCTTCACTAATAAAGTTTCCTAAGATTGTTTTCAGCTCATTTTTGAATTCGTTTATACTTCCACCTTCCCAAACATTAATTTTTTTATTTTCCTTACCACACGCACCTATTTTATTTAATAATTCCATTTCATTTTTTATTTGGTTGCTATCTACAAAAGGTAGAAGTTGTTTTTCATACTCATCAGTTAAATCTAAACAAATTACTTTAATTTTGTTTGATATCATCCTCTCAATAAATTCTAAAGCTAAACAAGTTTTACCAATACCTAATATCCCCAAAATAGCAGCGTTATGGGTAACCAGAGTATTTATATCAATTGATATGTGATAATTTGTTTGAGGCATGAAACCGATACTTTCTAACATGAAATCAGGATTTTGTGTATCAATGATGAATACAGGTGTGTTTGGTGATGGAACCCAACCAACCCATTTTAATCCACCTTCTTTCCAAACCCCAATTTTTTGTGCTTCTGCATGAACAAAACCGCGATTATTCTTTTGTTCAATGATTTCTTCCTTAGTCAACCCATTAATTATTTGATAAAGAACATTTTCGGATCCAATTGTTGTCTTTATTAACCTTCCTTCATTGATATCAATATCTGTTCTAACAAGCTCAATTACTATTTTGTTTATGTTTGAATTTGGCGCAACTATGCCAATTAAATGTTTTTGTATTTTTTCAACATAATCATTTGTTTCATCATTGATAATTTGGTCATCATCAATTTTCATTACATTTGTTTCTGGTTTTTTCCTGAATTTCTTCTGCGGTTTAATGTTGAATTGAATGTCTTGATTTAAAGTAATAATTCGCAACCAAATTTCATCAGTAAAGCCTATTTGATCTAAGACACAACCTAAACCGCTTTTCCCACTATCACCTCGAAACACCACCTTATCGCCAAACTTGAATGTCGTACCTGATTGAGATTTTATTTTAATTAAATTTGGGAATGCATATCCAACAATTTCACCAGCTTGATTTAGCTCATTAATCGAAATGATGTTATAAGTATTTATTAGAAACCCAAAAATTTTTTCTAAGGGGTGTACAACAATGATTAACCCTGAAACCAACCCAATTAGAAACAATTCTTCTGGGTTGTCTATATGGAAAGAATATAATGCATATATAACAAGGGTTGAAAATATAAATTTATGACTGCCCAGTGAAGTCGTAATTTTATAAAGCACTTGCGAAATCTTGTTGTCATTTAATGACTTAGTATTTTTCGTAGTTATTTGAAGTATTGAAAACAGCAATATAATTAAATTAAATAAGAGCATAAGCCACCAAAGAGCTGAATTAATTTTGTTTTCGGAATTATAGAACGGGGTGACTGCAAGTATGCTTATCAAAGCAGCCGTCGTGTTTGATATCGAATCCGCTGGCGAGGTGAAATAAGGATTGGTAATTAAATCACCCAATAATACTGAAGCCAAACAAGAATAGAACCAAACACCTTTTTCTGCAGTGGGTGGCAGGGGTGTTTTGAATAATGCAAAAGAAAAACAAAAAATTATAACTAAATAAATCAACCAAATAACTGTCCTTAACTTTTGTGGAATATATCTCATCATATCCTCCTAATTCATTCAGTATTTCCTAAAAAACATGCCCTGAAACGTGTCTTGTTAATTAATAATATATTCCTTAAAACCATGTTCAGACTTGAACTCTTTCTGGGCTAAATTCTTGACATTATCCCTAGCTTTTCAAATTAATTTTCTCATAATCTTTCGGAAAATCCTCTGCACCTTCCTCAAAACTCTATCACATCCTGCTCCACCTCGGGGTAGAGCTCATCAATCTCGGCCTGGATTTCGATCGTCTTTGCCAGCGCGGTGGCGATGTGGATGTAGTGGCGCGGGTCGTCCATCCGGCGGCCTCTGCGGTCTTTGAGGTATTTATCCAGCACCTGGTAGCCGCCGATCTGGTAAGCCCACACCTCGGGCGTCACCCCCTCAAAATAATGGGTTTTATTGATGTGCACGCGCTGTTCTTCGGCTTTGTAAACCGGCTTCCCGATGCTGTGATCATCCCCCTGCCCCTGGTATTTGACGGTGGGCTGGTCAAGCTCATGGCTTTTCAGTAAATGTAAATTAGCTAACCTCCTGCCCAATGAAGCGGCTGCTGTAAATAAATCTTGATTTTTTGTAAAAGGGATTCGCGGGTAATCATTATTCAGAAATTCTGCGTAAGTGATACGATAGCTATTACTGAATAAGATCGTATAAATATAAAAAAGAATATTTTCGGGCGAAATACTATCTCCATACTCATTAATTAGCTTTGCTAATATTTGTGGCGAAACATTTGTTTGCTTGCCAGCGTTATTTTTCCCGAACAAGTTTAACTCTTGGTTTTCATCATACAAATACAGTGGTAAGAGCGTCGCCCCACCTCGATAATATAAGTTCACATCAACTATTCTGTCTGAAATAAACGCCAAATTCCATAGCTGTTCTTTGCCTACAACCTGCCCCTGTCTTCCAACAATTAACCCAAGGTTTGCGTTCAACATATGCTGCATTACCTGCATACGGGGCAATTCAACTAAATACAGGTGGAAATATAAAAGTTTATAATCAAATGGTCGATATAGACAATCATGCAAATGCTCCTGCCAATTATTAAGATTTGCCATGGAATGTCTGTTTGTTGTCATTTTCCAATCTCTTGTGTCACGTAAATTGTAGACTTGTCTAATGACATCATCTGGAATTGAAAGATCGCGAAACTGGCTAATTCGACGTAATAAAGCATTTTTGTCAATATCGTAAACAAAATGATCTCGATGAGTTTTTATTCCACTACTGTATTGAACAAAAATTTCTGTTATTGCAGGTAATTGATAATATTCTTTCTCTGAAGATGAATCTC
>JAAYKH010000008.1 GCA_012522475.1 Chloroflexota bacterium
GACCCGGCGGCCATCCATATCCACGACCTCGAAACGGTAACCTTTGTAAGTGAAATTCGCCCCTGTTTTGGGGATGCGTCCCAACTGGCTCATCACAAACCCGCTCAGGGTTTGGTAAGCAGAGCGTTCTTCGCCGGGCATATCGGATAAATTTAAAATCTCTTTGAGCTGGTCGATGACAATCAGTCCATCAAACAACCAGGATCCATCCTCGTGCTGGAATACCAGGTGATCGGTGTCCGCGCTGTCTTCGGGAATCTCACCTACAATCGATTCAAGAATATCGTAATCGGTTACGATCCCTGTGATCCCACCAAATTCATCCAGAACCATTGCCAGGTGAACACCGCTCTCCTGGATTGTCTCCAGGGCTTTGAGGGCGGCCATATTACCCGGTAAATAAATGGGCTCTTTGATGAAAACCCTCAGGTCAAAATTGGGGTCTGCCGGGTGATGTCCTAATAGATCGCGAATCTGGATATAACCCAGGATCTGGTCTAAGTCACCATCAGCAACCGGTATGCGCGCATGTGGTGAGGTCAGAACTTGTTGCCAAATTGTTTCAACAGGTGCATTGATATCAATCCAACCCATATCGAGACGCGGGGTCATGAGCGCATCCAACCGGCGTTCGCCAAAACGTAAAACACTGGAGATCATCTCTTGTTCGGCATCTTCAATCAACCCAATGCCGCGCCCCTCCTCAATATAGCCCTTAATTTCTGCAGTTGTAATAGAGGGCCCTTTATCCGTGTTAATTCGGAAAAGTTTCAATCCCAGGTTTGTTGACGCACCTAAGATTATCGTTAACGGACGGAATATTCTTGTTAATTTTGAGATGATCGGTGATAAAGCGATGACAATATTTTCAGGCTTACTGACCGCCACACGTTTGGGGATCAATTCACCCAGGACAATTGAAAAGTAGGTAATCACCCCCACAACAAAGACCAGGGATATTAGCCCAGCATAATCTTTTAATAACGGGAATTTGCTAACCTGCTGAGCTAAAGGTATCGATAAGTTGGCACCGCCAATACCGCCAGCCAGTGTATCAATCAGTGTGATCATGATTTGAACCGTTGAAAGATAATGCTGATCGGGGTCTTTCAACAATTCAAGTGCAACCAACGCGCCTTTTACCCCCTCATCAGCCCGTTGTTGCAGCCGGATTTTTTTCGTTGCGACCATGGCAATTTCATACATTGCGAAAATCGCGTTGAAGAAAAAAAGAATAAAAATGATCAAAACATTGATATAGATCGGCATTTCACAACTTAATCTCTAAACAAACTCGTAACAGTGCTCACTCAATTTGATTAATTCAGGGTTTACAAGATTGGTAAAAAACATTCAGACAGTAAGGCCTCATAAACTTTATTATAAATCAAAATCCTCATAGCGCTTTTATCTTCGCCAAATTGCAAGGTGAATTCCTGGCCTGGGATGTTTAAACAGCCTGGTGATGCGTTTGATTTATTTTATTGATTAGCTTTGTTTTAATCAAAGGTTTGATGATCTAACAAAAATGAGGGTTTTGTGGTCTGCACCATTAAAAAATGGTTGGGGAGTTTACATTTGCTTGATCGTTTCAATTTTGCCGGTTGTCAGGTTGACCAGATCTGCCGGATTTAATTTAACAAGGATGTTTTCAGCCCCGCAGAGGCCCATACGTGCTGGAAACTCATCAGATCGGCATCGATGTAGGTTTGTGAAATACCCTCTAAACCGCTGAGTGGCACAGCCCCGACGGGGAACCCCGTTTTTGACAGCACAGTTTTTGGGGCAGCAACCCGGACGGGCTCCCTGGCCAATGTGCTTAGCTTTTGCAAATCTGCACGGTTTTGCCCTGAAACCAATGCCAGTAATAAGCGATCAGAGGCTGTCATTTCAAACACCAGGGATTTAACAATGGCGCCCAGCGGACAGCTTAGCAGGTCTGCTGCCTGCTCCGCAGAGCAAGCTGGCGCATCGAAGATCCGCTGTGTGTGTGGAACCTGTTTTTCATTCAGGTAATTGATCACAATGCCGACGTTGGGATTGAGAGGCGCGTTGATGTTCATTATTTCAATTCTTTGACCATGCGTTGATAACCAGGGCCCAAATGCCCGGCGCGCTGATTAGTCTCCGGGTGGATGGCTTTGATTTTATAACCGTGGCGTTCATAAAAACATCTGACCTTCTGATTATCAAGGGTGACGATTAAAGATACCCTCTGAGAGCCCGCTTGTTGGGCTTTTTCTTCCACGTGTGACAGGATTTGTTCACCGATACCTTGGTTCCGGCGACCCTTTTTTACCGCTAAGTTGGCAAGCAGGTACTCATCTCTTGCAGCTTCCTGAACGAAAGCCATTGGTAGGCTGCGCCGGATGAGCTTGATTTTCTCTATCAGGTGATATTGTTTTATTAATAATCTGGCAAAATGATAATTCAACCAAAACTGACCTTTGCCCGGGTAAGCCAGGAACAGGCCCACCGCTTGACCGCCCTGTGTGGCGATGTCGGTGAACTGATAACTGAAACGATGACCGGGTTGAGAGAAGAGCCCCGTCAAGATCGCCTTGGCGCGTTGCGCATCGCCTAAACCAAAAACAAAGGTAGCCGTTTTTGGAAAAGAATCAAAGATCAACCGGCTGGCCAGATGGGCATCCTCAGGCTGAGCCGGTCGATAATTGATTTGTGTTGGACTCTCGTTGTTGCCTGCCATCAATGCTCAGGTGCCTACCTCGTAATCAGGTGATCGGGAAAATAATCGACCTTGTTGCTGTATCTCAACTGAACCCGGCCTTCCGGCAAGACATCAATTCGGTTAATGCTGCAATTGTGGGATGAAACCCAGTAATTCTCTGCCTTAACCTGGAAGAAAGCGGTAAAGATATACGCAAAGATGCCGGCGTGCATGACAAACCCGATGCGATGATTCGTTCCACCGTGTTCTGCCAGGATGCGATCAACGATCGCCTGACCGCGCTTGAAATAATGCTCGCGAGTTTCTTTGTCTCGGTTATACCAGCCATCTTCTGTAAGCTCATCCGGGAGGATCAGGTTGGGAAAACGGGATTCAAAGTAAGACCGGCTGGGCCCGGACTTCCCGGTTAAGAAAGGCTCTCCGTAAACCATTTTGACATCGAACAACCCGCCAGTTTCATGCAGCTCGGGCCAGGCGACCAGCGGGACATTTGTTTTTTCAGAAATAGCCGTTCCGGTGCTGACGGCACGAATCATCAAACTGCAGTAAAGATGAGTCAAGCCAAAACCAAACCGGTTGTGGGGATTGTAAACACCTTCTGTAAATGGCTGAGCGAGGGTTTCACCAACAACCTGCGCTTGCTCTTCGCCAATGGGCGTTAGTTCTGGGTCAATAAACCTTTGGGACAGGTATTCAGCGTCGTTTTCTATAGCGATAACATTGTTATCGGACTGTCCGTGTCGGATAAAGTAAAGCTCTAACAAAATTCTAATCCTTTCTTAACTGATGATGTGCTTTGATCGTTTCGATATGCTCGCTGTGTGAGGTCACAGGGGTTGGCCTTTCACCTGAAGGGCCAAAATGATCGGGGTATTCCGTTCGATTGCACAGTGCTGACAGGCAAGCCTGGAGATTATCGTGCAATGCTTGGGGGTCGTATCCACCTTCTAAAACAAAAAGAATTCGACCGTGGCAATGCGCGTCGGCCAGGTCGATTAGCATACGCGTGATTTGAAAAAAGGTGCCAGTATCCAGCGTTGTGGCGGTTAACGGGTCGGAAAAATGGGAATCAAACCCGGCGGACACCATCAGCATTTCAGCATCAAACTGTATCAACCAGGGCTTGACGATCTCCTGAAAAACGCTGAGGTAGGCTTCCGGACCGGCAGAAGAAGGCATGGGCACGTTGATGATGCGTCCGCGAGCATGAGGTGTTGCGTGCAAGTCACCGCTGCCGGGGTAGAGGTTTTCTTCGTGAATGGATAAATAAGCCACCTGCGGGTTGTTTGAAAAAAGGGCTTGAGTGCCATTGCCATGATGGGCGTCAAAATCGAGAATGGCCACCTTGCGGATGCTGCGGGCAAGCGCGTCTGCGGCGGCAATGGCGACGTTATTGAAAAGGCAAAAGCCCATGGCGCGATCTGGCTCGGCGTGATGCCCGGGTGGGCGCACGATGGCAAAACCCCTGCCGCTCTCCTCGGTTAATATGCGCCGGCTGACCGCCAGAGTTGCCCCGGCAGCCATCAAGGCAGCATGATAGCTGGCATGGGTGACGTAGGTAGGCGCGGCGTCAATTTCATGGGGCCCCTGGCGACTGGCGTCTTGTACTGCCTGGAGTAGATCCTTGTGGTGAACAAGAAGGATATCTCCAGCGAGGGCTGGCTTAAAACTTAACCAGACCATCTCAGGATAAGGGGGGGCTTGTATCCAACCCTGAACATGTTGCAGACGCCGGGGCGATTCGGGATGCCCCGGGAAATTATGCTCCGGCGCATCGTAAAAGGTGCAGAAAACAGGGTTATTGTGTAATTTCATAATTTTCGCAATCGTTAGTATACCGCAAAAAAGGGTTGTCTGTATTCTTCGGCTTAAAAATCAACTGCGCATGCTTTGCCAGCCAACTCTGTTCGGTAACACTATCTTTTGACTTGTCAGTGCGATGATCATCTTGTTGTGCTGAATTTAATAACACCGATTGACGTAAAAGCCCTGACCTGGGCCTGCGGATGGCAGAAAGCGTTGCGAAAGAAAACCTTACAGGCAATGTCAGGTTGATCGGTTGCAGTAAACGGCGCTCATGGACCTGTGTCGTTTCTGCATGTTGATAAGTGTATTTTTACATTGTAAGATCAATTAATAGATGATGTCTCTTGCTGAAGGGTAATGGAGCAGCCCTTATTACTGGTAGAAAAGGACGGACAATGATGACCAAAACATTACGAAGAATTAAAAAAATTGTCCAGGGAAAGCCGGCAATTGATGGCGCCGGTGTGCACCTGGTGCGCCTGTTTGGGCGCGATGAAACCCAGGATTTTGACCCCTTCCTGCTGATGGACGCTTTTGATTCCACCGAACCTGAGGATTATATCCGTGGATTTCCCTGGCACCCGCACCGGGGCATTGAGACCGTGACGTACCTGATCAAAGGGGACCTGGAACACGGTGACAGCCTGGGCAACCGGGGCAGTATCCTGGATGGCGACTGCCAGTGGATGACGGCAGGTTCCGGGATTATTCACCAGGAGATGCCCCAGCCAACCGAGCATCTGCTGGGATGCCAGCTCTGGTTGAATTTACCTGCCAGGGATAAGATGACTGCGCCAGCCTATAACGACATCCTGTCGGCCGATGTGCCATTGATTGACGAAGGCATAGCCCGTGTGCGCATCATCGCCGGGACGTATAACGGTCAACAGGGCGCTTTTGAAGGAGCGTTTGTCCGTCCTTTGTATTTGGATGTTGATGTCGAACCCCGGCAGACCTGGACGTTAGAAACAACCGCGGGCACGACTCTGTTTATTTATATTATCTCAGGCACAGCAACGTTCGAACCCGAAGTCGATGAGGAGATCAGCTATAAAAATGTGGTTCTCTTTGACGAAGGCGAGCAGTTCTGGATGCGTGCCGGGGATACAGGCGCGCGGATACTGCTGCTCAATGCGCCGCGTTTGGATGAGCCGATTGCCTGGGGCGGACCGATTGTGATGAACACGCGGCAAGAGTTAAACCAGGCCTTCAGCGAATTGCGTGAAAATACGTTTATTAAATAGGCTGTCGAAGTTTTGCCGATCTGCCAATGCTATTTTGGATGAGCCAGGCGCTTATGTAAAAACCTGTGTTGTTTGCCGACCAACGTAAATAAAAAAACCAGCCGCGAAGATTTTCTTAAGCGGCTGGTTGCGTTAATATTGTTAGCAGCGTCTATGATGCGTTCATTTCTTTGGATGTTTCTCTGCCAACCTCTAGACTGCTTGATTCTTGTGGTGGCTCACCAGTTTTCTTTTCGGCGATCTTCCAGGCATGCATGGCCAGGGATAATGCGATAACACCGTAAGATACGAACACCCGGAAGTATTCGCCGATCTGAGCATTGTCGAACAGGTTTTTACCGGCCTGCGGTGCAACGATGAACAGGGTATGGAAGAGGATTACGCCGATGATGGCTTGCTTGTTGGTCGCCTTCTGAACAGAAGCCCCGCCGACCAGCAGCGCAGCAATGGCAAATTGTGCAATTTGTAAGTGAGCGCCGTAGGTGGCAAAGGTGCCGATGTTCTGCAGGTAGATCAACTGCCCCCAGCTAGCTAAAACTGTAGAAATGATCATGGCAATGACTCGAGTTTGGTCGACGTTGATTCCGGAAGCCAAAGCCACACTTTGGCTCTGTCCAACCGTGCGCATGTTTTGACCCAAACGGGTATCCAGAATTTTCTGATTGAAAAGACATAACGCCGCAATCAAGAGGAAGGGGAGCACCGACATCTTTACGGTTAACAGTACTGCTTCTAGCTCTGGAATGTAGGTGGCAGCATATATGCCAGCACACAGGGCAATGGTTATCAAGGGCTTAACGATTGAGAAAGCGGGCTCTTTTTTGATGAATTTCTTCTGAACGATGATGTATAACTGGTAAACGCCGACAGCGATCAGTCCAACAGTGACGGCATTGAGTAAAACCAGCCGATCTGCAAACAAGAAGGTTTCAACAACCGGAATATATGAGATTGCAAACAGCACTGCAATGATTACAAACTGGATGAGATCACCGCGTTTGAGGGTGTATTTCTTTAATAAATGGAGGATTAATTTTACGACAGTTATCGCCAGGACCACATAAAAGGCAATGGTAAGGATGTCCAGCATGCGAATAGCGTCGATGGAGTACTTCAAGTTATCTGACAGGTCGATTGTGTTTTTCACCCCCACACCGTGAGAGATGATTAAAGTCGGGTTGTTCACCGGGATGACCCCGCCAATGATGACCAGGAACAGCAATTGGTAAAGCCCATCTGCGAAATAACCCAAGATTAACCCGGCGATCATCTCTGTGCCTTTCATGCGGTTGAAAAGCGAGCCAACCAGGTAACCGAAAAACGCAGCGATAGGGGTAGCAAGCAACACGCACAGCATCATGCCGCCAAAACCGCTGTAACCCCAATGGACGACCCAAAAGAGGGCAATTTGTGCGGCAACAGCACCGATGACCATGCCAAAATTCAACCCCAAACCGGCAATCACCGGGATGATTAAGGCCAGGACAGTGAAGGTGTTTCTGCCAACACGCGTGATAACGCCGTCAACGATAAAAGATAACGGACTGCCCGATAGAATAATCGCCGCAAGACAAACAGCGGCAAAGGCAATCATCACTTTGTTTTCAAAAAGATATGAGCCGATACTTTTACTGATTGATTTTATCTTCATGATGAGCTGCCACCTTTCGCTTTCGACAACGCATACAAAATGATGCCGTTTGAAATGATAATCCTGAGGACTTCAGGCAGTGTGCCAATTTCTATCACAACGTTGACCACCGGTAAGGCCGTCACCAGAATGCCCTGGAATAAAAGGGTACCGATAATCACATGCGGTATGGCGGCCCGGTTTACGGATGCACCGCCAATCAAGATCGCTGCCACGCTGGCAAACCCCATCATCAGCGGGGCATTGTATAACTGAAGAAAGCCATAAGTTTGTGCATACATAATGATGCCAACAGCGCCAAACACAGTGGAAATCACCGTACCCAAAATACGGGTGCGATCCACATTAATGCCGCTTGCCAGTGTAAAGGTCGGGTTTTCACCGCCCGCACTCATGGCAATCCCGGCTTTGCTTTGTAAAAACAGCCAAATAATGAAGGCACACAAAATGAACACCAGGATCAATCCCAGTGGAATACTGACGCCACCGACATTGAAAGCAATCCATTTTAACCCTGCCGGTTGTGTATTCTGTATCACGGCCGGCTCGCTGAGAATGCCCCCAAAACTGCCTGCCAGGCTGGCTGTGTTGCGCAGACCCTTACCCTGTAAGGGCCAGCTCAACTCACCGTTTTGGAAGGTTAAGGATAACCAGACGATGTTCATAAAGGCAATCACTGAAAAGCCGACATAAGTCGATACGGTCATTTCAGAACCTTTGACCCTGTTGAGCAGCAAACCATACACAAACCCCAGGATGGCTGCAAGTGTAATGCCGATCGCAAGAGCTAAAAGAAGGGTCAGCCAGGGATTGCCAGCACCAAGTTTTTCAGTCCAGCTGCTAAGATAACTGACTTCCATGGCTAAAACTGCGCCCAGCAAACCTGCAGAAATGCCCAGAGAGATTCCGAAGTTCATGCCAATGCCACTCTGAACACCTGGGATCATAGCCAGAACCAGAATGCTAAACATTAAAACACGGCGAAGCACATCGCTAAACAAGACGCCTGGATCGAAGCCGATAGCCAGTGAGGTGACCAGTAAAACGATGAAGAATAACCCGATGATGAGCCTGGGTAAGCCAAACTTATCAAGCATGGTTTTTAACTTTTTCATACCAAAACCTCCTCTCGCACGCCGGCCATGGCCAAGCCGTAAGCGGCATCGGAGTCATCAGGGGCCATAATTGAGAACAATTCGCCTTCGGAAACGATACCGATGCGGTCACAGAGTGAGCGTAATTCCATCAATTCAGAGCTGATCATGATGATGGTGGTACCCCGTTCTCGATTGATTTTCGTAAGATAATCCAGGACGAGTTTCTTTGCACCAATATCAATGCCGCGGGTTGGCTCAGAGACGATCAAGATATCTGGGTTCATGGTTAATGCGCGGGCCAGACAGACTTTTTGCTGATTCCCACCCGAAAGGCTGCCGCTGGTTTGCATGGTACCGGTGCAGCGGATATCCAGAAGTTCAATCATCTCCTGCGCGTGCTTTTGGGCTTTTGCTTTATCCATGATCTTCAAACCGGCAATTTTCTTTAAAAACGCATCTTTAATTTGCATCGCTGTGAAGATCATATTGAGTTGAATTGATTCGCCCAGAAGCAAACCGACGCCCCTTCGATCTTCAGATACGAAAGCGATGTCATTTCGAAGCGCTTCGCCCAGCTTGGTGAGGTCAAGTTTCTTGCCGTGGACAATCACCTCACCCTGAGACTCAAACAACCCCATAATACCGTTGATAATGCCCAGCTTACCCTGACCCGCCAGGCCACCGAACCCGAAGATTTCACCCTCGCGAATGCAGACATCAATGCCCTTGACCTGTTCACCAGGCATATCCACATGGAAGTTTTTTAATTCTAGGGCAATGTTTTGATCTGAGATATTTCGTTCGTTGATCAGGCCCTCGTCTTCAAACTTATCCACCGACCGGCCAATCATCAATTGGGCAATTTCTACCAGGTTGGTGTCTGCGACGTTTTTCCTGACCACCAGCTCGCCGTCGCGCAGGATCGACATGCTGTCAGCGATCGCCATGACCTCTGTCAGGCGATGAGTGATAAAAATGATTGCAATCCCCTTTTGAGCGATGATGCGGATGATCTCAAGCAGTCGCTCGGCTTCCCCTTCGGTAAGAACCGCGGTTGGCTCATCAAACACCAGGAGTTTAATGCCGGTTTTGTCGATCTCGCGAGCAATTTCAACAAATTGTCGATAGCCGATCGGCATCCCGGCAATTTTGGCGTATTCATCAATGTTCATCCCAATATCGTCAAGAGCGCGCCTGGCATCGGCGGACATTTTTTCCCAGTTCATTTTGTCTAACAAACTGCCAAAAACTTTGCTAAACGGGGTCGGGTCCCCGATTTCCCTGCCAATTTTGATGTTCTCGGTGACATTAAATTCAGGGATGAGCATGAATTCCTGGTGAACCATGCCAACCCCGTAAGACATTGCCTTATGAGGGTTATCGATGACGGCTTCTTTGCCGTCAATCAGGATCTTGCCCTGGAAACCATCGGTGGAAAAGATGACGGGCATGCCGAAGAGGATGTTCATCAGCGTAGATTTTCCCGCACCGTTTTCTCCGACCAGGGCGTGGATTTCACCAGGTTTTAACTGTAAAGAGACGTTTTTCAGCACGCGGTTACCGTAGTACTCTTTGGAAATATTATTCATTGATAAAATGTATTTATTTTCCAAAATCGTACCTCCTTATTTTTTATTTAGAAAAGCGCCGGCTTTTCTAAATGGCAAGCCGGCGCTTTGTTGAGTCGGTTACCTCAGTCTGACAGACTTATTTTGAGAAATCGTGGAAGGGGCACAGCAGCATCAGGAAGTTGTCGAGTTTAACTTCTTCATCGTAAGATGAGATGGTCACCTCGCCAACGCCACGGGCGGCAGCGGCTTCGTTGATAACTCGTTTGAAGGCTTCGGTATCGTTGGGGTCAACCCTGCCCTCGGCGTATTCGATGGCAAAACGAACACCGGCATCGATCATGAGCATGTTGATGGGTACACCCCAGGTGGCCATACGGTTTTCCTGGCCCTTTTCCTTCAACTTGAGGGAAATTTGTTCCAGCATGTAGTCGACATCACCCTCGTGCCCGGCGACATCGATGTTCAAAGCAGCGGGGTAGCCATGGTAGGGGCTTGGGCAGCATTGCTGCGGGTAGATCGCGCCGCCTTCCCAAATCATGCGGATTAAGGGTTCCTGCATCGAACAGTTTGTGGAGAAGAATGCAGTGTCCTGGCCGTAGGTGGCAATTTGTCGTGGGACGTCTTCAACGATGAACTGTTGGGCGCCAGACACACCAGCGTCGCCGGTGGGATCGGGTGCTGTGACTTCCACGAGTTCAATGCCGAGTTCTTCACAGGTTTCCTTCATAATCTCAAGGCGCCTGGCAATGGTTTGATAAGAAAGGTGCCGTGGGAAGGAGTAGTGAATGAAGGTTTTGGCGCCCATCTCATAGGCTAAGGTTGGGATGGTGCGGCCCATAGAGATTTCATCGACCTGCATGACCATATTGGCTTTGCCGGCAATGACTGCTGGGTCTTCAGCAGGCACACCAGCGATGAAGACCATGTCCGGTCGGGTTTCGTGGACTTTGTCGATGGCAGCGGCCGCGCCCGGGACAGCCTGGACGAAGACGATGGCTTTGACATCCGGATCGGAGGCCATTTCAACGGTCTGCGAGATGGTGGTTTCCATTTCGGTGGAGAA
>JAAYKH010000048.1 GCA_012522475.1 Chloroflexota bacterium
CGGCTCGCGCCAGTTAGCAGCGCTGTTTTTCCTTTTAATCCTAAATCCATCGTCTTCCTCTTTCTATGTGATGATTTCGATTTTCTCGCCGATTAGCGGCAGGTCAGGCCAATACTTTTCGTAAAATGCAACCACGTTTGATAAGGTGTTTTCAATATGAGAAACCGGGCTGGCCGCACAGGTGATCAATAAAACGCTGCTTTGCCATTTATCCTGGTGATCGTATTCCACAACAGAGATATTAAATTCTTTACGCAAGCGAGAGATGATCGGCTTGATCAGTCGGCGTTTCTCTTTCAGCGATTGGCAATTTGGCAGATGCAGGGTTAACGTTAGTATTCCGACAGTCATGGTCTTAATTAAACCCAACAAACCCGAAATGTCAATCAAGCCCCGTGTTCACTAACAACCGGGTTGGTGAGCGTCCCCAACCCTTCGACGGTGATCGAGACCGTATCGCCATCCTGCAGATCACCGACACCGGCCGGGGTACCAGTCAGAATGATATCCCCAGACTCCAGCGTCATCACCGATGAGATGAAGGCAATCAGCCGGGGAATGGAAAAGATCATGTCACGGGTCGATGCCATTTGTCGCAGGGATTCACTGACATGACAGGTGATCAGTGCATCCGCCGGGTCGAACGCCGTCTCGATCCACGGGCCCAGGGGGCAGAAGGTGTCAAAGCCTTTGCCGCGCGTCCAGGTGGTATCACTGCGCTGTAAATCTCGGGCGGTTACATCGTTGGCGATCGTATATCCAAAAACGTAATCCATGGCTTCTTCAGCCTGGATCCAACGGCCTCGCTTGCCAATTACTACAGCCAGCTCTGCCTCGTGCTGCACTTGCTGAGATTGTGGTGGCAGGATGATCGGCTCACCGGGCCCGATCAGGCTGGTGCCGGGCTTAAAAAACAGCACCGGCATCTCACTGATCTCATTGCCAAGCTCCTGCGCGTGAGCGGCGTAGTTGCGCCCCACACAGATGATCTTACCCGGGGCGACCGGGGGTAATAACCGGATCGAATCGACAGGAACGTCGGGGTCGAGCCGGCGAAAGGCGCCAAATGGATCACCGTCGACCTCGCCAACCAGGTCTTCATAAAGCCAGCCGTAACGAGGGGCGCGATATTCGGTTTCGAAACGCAGTATTTTCATATTAGGAATGATACCATTTAAACCCAAGTACGCGGTATAATGTTGACTTCGGGCGGATAGCTCAGTTGGTTAGAGCGCTTCTCTTACACAGAAGAGGTCGCAGGTTCGAGTCCTGTTCCGCCCATGCGCTGTATGTTTTTACAGGTTGACAGTTAACGCCTACTCCTTTTTTAAATACCCCCGTTAGAATGATTCACGCATCAACAAGAACCGTCGCGTACGTAACAAAAAAGACGAGTCAGCTCACAGAAGCGGTGTCGCTGGTTTCTCATTTCCATAAGCTGGGTTGCCCATCTCATCAGAAGCAAGTTATTTTTTGTACGTAAATCTCCCCCAAACGAGAGTGGTTTACACGCCATAGCTTTATTAACCACGCGAATTTAGGTGTGTAAACCACTCAATTTTTCAGAATTTTTCAACTCAGAATTAATGCAATGTTTTTGTTTAATTCTTTAATCTTACGAGTTGCTGATTTTTAAGGCTTTCATATACATATCAACCTGGTCTTGCATCGGTTTAGTTGGCACATAGGGCAAAAATACAGGCTCCAAACCACGCGCAATGAGCTCATCACGTAAAACGCTCATGAATGCACCTTTACCGCTAGCGCCGCGCGCCCGCATTTCTTCTGGTGTTTCAAGCAACGGGATCAACTCATCAAGAACTAAATGATCCCAATTAATGCCAGAATCAAGCAAGTCGATATGGATTTGGGGGAATGAATCCACATAGTCTAGGCCACATGTGGGGCTATCTCCGGTGTGAATGATTCCCAAAACCTCGTAGCCGTTATCAACATAATCCTGGTATTGATCAGCCGTCCATTGAGCCCATTTAGCACACATTTTTGGATAATCTTTAATCCAGTCTTGATCCAAGTTATTCCGATCAAGATCGAACTCGATTCTCTTTCGTCCAATCCCACCCCAACCCAATACCTCAGGGCACGGCATTTGAAAGATTCCGATCCCCGCCTGGAGTATTGGAATAATGAAGTCGTTATAAGCTCCTGGCACATCTGCATATCCTGGAAATTTATTATTACAATTGATCAAACAATGCGAAACAAACACAATCTTCATTGAGCGGTTATCTTTAAATTTCATAGCAAATCCTTTCTAAATGGTTATTTTAGGTTGATATTCATTTCTCAACTGATTTGAGAATGCCTTTCACGATACGGTTATAGCCCGTGCACCGGCATAAATTTCCACTAATTGCTTCCCTAACTTCAGCTTCGGTTGGGTTTGGGCTTTTATTGAGCAAGCCCACAGCCGACATAACAAATCCTGGCGTACAATAGCCACACTGCACACCGCCTTCCTCGGTAATTGAAACCTGAACCGGGTGCGGGTTGTCGACATCACCCACGCCCTCAATCGTTACAATCGAACATCCATGAGCTCTCATCGCTGGGATCAAACATGAATTGACGGCCTTTCCATCGAGCAAAATGGTGCAAGCACCACACTCGCCTTCCCGGCAACCGACTTTTGTACCCAGTAAACCAAGGTCTTCGCGTAAAACATCAACCAATGGACGCAGCGCATCAACTTCTAGTGTTATTGGTTCGTTGTTGACGATCATCTTTAACGTTGGCATAGAAATTCCTTTTCTTAGTTCTTGTCGATAAATTTGTTCAAAGACCGCTTTACCATTCCAGTAATAGCCATGCGGCGATATTCGGCCGACCCCCGTACATCATCAATCGGTTTTGCATTGTTCGCAGCAATGGCCACAATTTCAGCAATCGTCTTCTGATTCAATGGCTTACCGATAATGGCATCTAAGCCACCCACATTAACCACTGTTGGTGCAACAGAGCCTAAAGCTATATAGATCTCATCAATTTTTAATTCATCCAAAGAAATCAGTAAAGCCAAACTCACAAGTGATATTGCCATTGCCTTGCGCAATCCGATTTTCTCAAACTCACCATGAAATGCTGGTTTTGGAAGTTTGAATTTAATATGTGAGATAAGTTCATTAGGCTTTAGATTTATTTTTCTAACACCTAAAATAAAATCTTCTATTGCTATCTCTCGCTGGTTTGTACCATCTGTTGTACATACTTTTGCTTTTAAAACATACAGTGCTGGCAAAGAATCGCCCGCAGGTGAGGCGTTGGCAATATTACCAACCAGGGTTGCCATATTGCGCACTTGAACGCCACCAATACTTCGAATAGCTTTTTCTAAAAAGGGCAATTGCTGACAGAGTTCATTGTTTTCCAAGATCTCGTTATAAGTTACTGCAGCCCCAATAGTAACCAACGAATCAGAAATAGTGAAAGTTTTTAGCTCCGGAATTCGATTAATGTCAATAAGTGCTTTTGGCTTTTCATTCAGCTGATCTAAAAGCAATAATAGATCCGTGCCGCCGGCAAGAAAACGGCCGCCTGCGCCGAATTTTTCTTTTAATTTACAAGCTTCATCTATCAACTTGGGGAAGAGATACTCGGTTCGTTCGCTTTTTACCTCCATAACACAACTCCTTAAACAGTAATGTAATAATTTTTATTCGGAGAGACGATTTCAATTCTTTCAAGCATAATTAGTTTTTATAAACATTCCCATTCAAAACGTGGGTAAGGTGCATCCAGCACCGCATCGCGTGTGTGTTGAAAATAGTGAAATACTTGTTTGTAAGATCTCGAACGTTGGCTATCTGGTACGACCTGTGAAAATGGGTGAACCATGTTGTCAACAGCCTCTTGAAAACTTGTATAAACACCACTGCCAACAGCAGCAACGATCGCACATCCTAAAGTAGCATCACCACCGGCATAAAGCAATTGGCTTTCAAGAACATCTGAAATCATTTGCTGCCACAACATGCTTCGAGCGCCACCACCCGTTAAATTAATTGTTTTCACAACAAAATTCAAGGCTTGAATTTCATTGAAAATTTCTAATATAGCAAAGGTAAGGCCTTCCAATACTGCACGAACCAGCTCATAACGTCCATGCTCCAATCCAAGATTTAAAAACCCACCGCGCACTTTGGGGTCCGACGCTGGTGTCCCCCGACCAGCTAAATATGGGATAAAAACGACCCCCCTGCTACCAATTGGAATTTGCGATGCGTTATCTAACAGTTCGTTATACGCTTCTACCTCGTTAGGAATTCCCAGCAGATCTGCAATCCATTGCAAGCTGCCAGCACCACTAAGCGTAGCCCCCCCACAAATCCACATATCATCAATAAATGGCCAATTAAAAAGGCCCTTTTTAATCAACAGATCACCATCAAGTGGTCCAGGGATCACTATCCTAACAACCCCATTTGTTGCCAAAGTAATTATCGTTTGCCCATATTTGCAAACGCCGCTCCCCAATGTTGCTGCAGCGCCATCATTCAAGCCCGCAAAAACTGAGATTCCCTTTGGCAAGCCAACACGTTCTGCAATTTCTGGTTTAATTACTCCTACCAGATCGGTTGTTTGTTTAACCACAGGGAGACGTTCAATTGGGCAATCAACATAATCAAACACTGGGGTGTGCCAATTTTTAGCTCCCGGCCCTGACGAGGGATCAGTTGCCATAACTCCGGTTAACCAATTGAGCAAATAGGCTTTAATGTCAAGTATTTTATCCGCTTTTAAAATAAGCTCTGGTGCGTTTTCATTTGCCCATAAAATCTTGGCAGGGAAACCTGTTTGAGGAACTCCAAGACCAATCCATCCTGGGCCAACCTCCTCAATTAAACGTTCTCCCTGTGCCCAACACCTTTCATCCTGCCAGGTTGGGCAGGGCGCTAAAACAGAGTTGCCTTGAATCATGATCATACCTGGCCCAAAATTCGCGATTGAAATGGCTTCGATGTCTTGAGACTTTAGACCCAAAATTGAAACAATTTCACTCAAGGCTTCTTCAAGCAAAATTAACCATTGCTCTGGTCTTTGTTCATACCAGCCAGGGTTAGGAAAAAAAGTTGTTGTCGGGCGCGATGAACTGGCTTGTAAATTTCCCCATCTATCAAAACAAGCTACTTTTCCATTCGTTGTTCCTAAGTCGATGCCCAAAAACAAGGGGTTGCTGTTTCCCATAATTTTATAAGTCCGGGGTTTGGTCCTTAATTGCTTGCAGTACACGTTCGGGTGTCGCTGGTAGGCTTGTCACATAGACACCAACTGCGTCATAAATAGCATTAATCACTGCAGGGGCAACTGGTACAAGCACCAATTCTGCCAGGCCTTTGGCGCCTAATTGGCCAAAGGGAACTTCTTCTTCAACAAAGTGAGCGCTAATCTCCGGTGGCACATCATAAATTGAAGGAATTAAATAGGTCGTAAAACTGTCTGTGAGAGGCCAGCCATTTTCCTGCTTAAATTCTTCAGTAAGCGTATGCCCTAAAGCCATGGTAACACCGCCTTCAACCTGCATTTCGGCGCCAATTTTTCGGATAATTCGCCCTGCATCTACAAAAGTAGAGATTTTAAGGACGTCAACCTCTCCGGTTTCTGTATCAACTTCTACTTCTGCAACATAAGTGGCATAACCAAATTGGTTTACGCCATATCCCTGTCCCTTTTCGTCGAGATCTTCGGTTGACGGCGCTTTAAACGAACCGATTACGGATAAAGAAGTGCCAATATTTTTTGCTTCATCAATAACGTCAGATAGAGTCACATTCTCACCATCTTGGTTAAAAAAAGCTGCCGATTTAAATTCAACTTCAGAAGGAGACGTATTCAATAATTCGCTGCTAACCGATTTCAACAAATCCAGCATGTTATTCGCAGCATTAAATGCAGCATTGCCCGTTACTGAAGTCTGTCGCGACGCGCCAGTGGCTCCCCCATCTGGAGTGGCGCCCGTATCTGGGTCAATCATAACAATCTTATCCAAGGGCAAATTACCCAAAACCCGCGAAACAATAAGTGCTGTGGTTTCAGGTATGCCCTGTCCCAGGTCTGCTGCTGCAACACCGACATAGAATTTTTGGTCTTCACGCAGTTCAATTAAAACAGTAGAAACATCCGGGTGGCCAAAGTGAAGATTGGATCCCTGCCAGGCTGATGCAAATCCAATTCCTTTTTTCTTCATTTTTACTACCTTCCATCTAAAGTAAGCCCAATGCTATGGGCCGCGGCTTCGATCGTTTCTTTAACATAACAATCTGGAGGAACTTCAGTGCCTGTGATTGTCAAATCACCTTTTCTTAACGCATTAATCCAGCGCAGTTTAAGGGGGTGCATTTCGAGTTCTTCTGCCAATCTATTCATTTGGGTTTCAGCAGCAAATTCAACTCCGGGCGTTCCCCAACAGCGCATTGCTCCGCCAACGATATTATTTGTATACACTAGTTTTGCATTCACAGACGCGTTTGGAACCCGATATGGGCCAGTAGATTGCAAGCTGGCAAATTGTATAATTCCTATTCCCCAATGGGCATAAGCACCGGTATCAGACAATATTTCAACTTGAGCCGCCACAATTGTGCCGTCATAAAGTGCCCCTAACTTATGATGCACAATTTGACTTTGCCGCTTCGAATGCCCTCGCATTGAATCTTTTCGTGAAAGAACAAAGCGTACAGGCCGTCCAGTACGATATGCCAGTAGAGCAGCCCAAACAGTAATGATATTGTCATCCTTGCCGCCGAATGAACCCCCAGGCGGCACATGGATTACACGGAATTTGTGTTCAGGCCATCCAAAAGCTTGCGACAAAACTTGGCGTTCCCCATAGATGTTATGAACACCAAGCCATACTGTGATAATCCCATCTTCATCTGCAACAGCGACAACCGATTCGGTCTCTAAATATGCATGCTCAATCCAGGGGTAACGGTAAGTGTCTTCAACGATCACATCCGCCTGTTTCATAGCTTCCTGGGCATTTCCATGGATGATTGAAAAATCGAGTAATAGGTTCCCGTTTGGATAAAGTTGAGGTGAATCAGGCAACAAAGCTTCTTGTGGTGTGAATACTGCGGGCAGAGGCTCCAGATCTAACACGATCGCTTGCAGGGCCCGGTCGGCTATCTCTTCATTTTCTGCAGCGACAATAGCCAGTGTATCCAAGACAGTACGGGCTTTTGTGGAAGCAATAAACGGTTGATCATCAACCGTCTTGCCCACAAAATTCTTTCCCGGAATGTCTTTGGCGGTAAGAACAGCATGCACACCGGGAATCTTTTCTGCTGCGCTCACATCAATATGATTGATTTTACAATGCGGATAAGGGCTCCTCAATGCTTTTCCAACCAACATATTGGGAAGATACATATCACTGGCGTATACCATTTGTCCACAGGCTTTTGCGAGATGGCTCCTTAACGAGCTTTCGCCTTTTGGGTCAACCCATGTTCCCGCTTCACTGCGATACCATAATTCCTGATTGTTCATAATTTCTTCCTCTTACAACACCATACTGAAATATCTCAATTCGGAAATTTCATCTTCGATAATGTTATTCGCATCAATTTCTTATTTCTAAACTGTTCTTTATTAGTTACCAATTTTAAGAACACTGTTTTTATTATTACCCTTTCAAAGCACCCAGGGCGAGCCCAGAAACGATAAACCGTTGGATAAAAATAAAAACGATCAAAAGTGGAACGCTGGCCAACATACCGGTAGCAATAAGGCCAGTGAAATCAACATTGTATTGACCAATATTTGCAGCAATAGCTGTAGTGATCAACATTTTTTCCGGGGACCGAATAAAAGCAGTTGCAAATAGATATTCATTCCAAGTCAGCAGGAAAATAAAGGCCCCTGTTGCAGCCAGTCCCGGAGCAATCAAAGGCAAAATAATCTTGAAAACACTGACCATCCTTGTAGCGCCATCCATCCAAGCTGCCTCTTCTAGTTCAATCGGGATCGATTCAAACATCGTATCCATTATCCAAATAGAGAAAGGCAAATTCAGCAAACCGTTCAATATTATCAATGGCAGGAACGTGTCATAAACACCAATCTTGCCCGCGACATGAAAAAGTGCGATGGACAATAGAACGCCTGGAAACAACCGAATGATCAGAATCAACACACGAATTGCTGAAGATAGGCGAAACCGGTATCTTGAAAACCCATAAGCTGCTAAGCAACCGACAATGAGCGTGAACAAAGCTGAAGATGAAGAAACAACCATACTGTTGCCAAAAGCACGCATGGTTGCCTTATTGCTTAATACCTTTTGAAAATTAACCAGTGAGAATTTTGTTGGCAGGATCCCATTAAAAAATGGATCTGTTGGGTCTCTAAATCCATTGACAATCATCCAAATAATTGGCGTTAACCAGATAAGGACGATCAGTCCGACACTAATATATCCAAAAAAAAGATAAATCTTTCGTAAAGTGTGCCGTTGTTGTAAAGACAAACCGGTTTTCATTACTCTCCTCTCCTCATAATTATTTGAATTATTGCTGCCACAATAAACACAAAAATTAATAGCAATACGCTTGCAGCAGCAGCCCTTGCCCAATCCTGAGTGAGGAAACCCGCACGGTAAATAAATGTTGCCAAGACATCAGTACTCCTGACTGGTCCTCCCTGAGTAGTTACCCAAATCAGATCAAAATAAGCTGCGGTTGTGACAAAATCAAACATTGTCAGGGTTAGCAGCACATTTCGAATTAATGGCAGTGTTATATATCGGGTTTGTTTTAATCCGGTTGCACCATCGACCTTGGCAGCTTCATATAATTCAGGGTCAATTCCCTGAAGTGCTGATAAAATCATCAATAAATAAAACGGGGTGAATTGCCAAATATTAATAATTATTAACGCAGTCATCGCCTGGCCAGGCATCCCCAACGGCATAAACTCTATCGATGAATTAAAAAACTTTAACACATGCCCAATAGGGCTGATCAAAGGGTGTGACCATATTTGAGCAATCATTGCAATAACAATGGGACTCACTGCCCAAGGTAATAAGATGAGTGCTCGGCTGGCACTAACAAACCGACGGTTTAAACCAGAGTTCATAATTAGTGCAAGAATAAACCCTAAACCAATGTGTCCGGCCGTGCTATAAAGAGAAAAATCCCATGTCTGTTTAAGAATCTTTGAAAATATAGGGTTTTTAAAAAGAGCAATATAGTTTTGTAAACCAACAAAACTATATTCAAAAGTTTTCTTTGAATATTCCAGCGTACTTAAATACAAGACACGAATGGTTGGATAAATCGATATCAAAATTACCAAAATTACAGCGGGCCCAATGAAAATTATTACTGGGTTAATTTTATGCCGCAGATTGAGCAAACCACGTCTTAGCTTGCTAAGATTATTGATTTGCATATCGGAATGGTTTGTACTCATCAAGCAACCTTTTGTGTATTAATTGGAAAATATTTTAAATATGGCAAGAGATTAATAGCAAATCATATCGACAGTCAGCAGGATTTATCCTGCTGACTGTCATACTTGCTTACAATTTGATTAATCTTGCCAGGCTTGCCACCAGTCAAGGTCTTGATATTGTTGAAGGATTTCGTTCCATTCAACTTCTGCGCCTGCAAGGGCCTCTTCCGGTGGAATTTCACCAAGATAAGCAGCCTGCAAGTAACTCCGCAAGATACTTTCTAACTCTGCATTACTCGGATAGCCTGATAGTGGATAAAGCTTCTGGTTATCCATACCCCAAAATACACGCTGTTGTTCCTCATCCTCTGCATAAGTTGGATGTTCAGTTAACAGTTTGATATTCGGAGGTGTAAATCCTAAGGCCTCTGCCCAACGAATCATGGATTCATCGGAAATCATGAACTTAATAAACTCCCAAGCTTCATCCGGGTGTTTAGAGGTAGCTGAGATACCTAAGCCTGTGCCACCAATTAATGCCGCAGAACGTTTATGACTCGGAACTGGAACGGTTGTAATTTCGGCATCGGGATGGATGTTTCTGATGATGCCACTCCACAATGAAGCATCAATCCACGAACCAGCTTTGTCAGCTGCTAAAAGGTCGTGGCAAACATTTGCTGTCGCTGCTGTCGTTCCTGGTGGAACCATATAAGAGGCAATAAAATCAACCATGAATTGGAGGGCTTCAATACCTTCAGGCGTGTTGAAGCCTGCCAAACCCTCATCATTGATCATCTTTCCGCCTGCCTGGAACAAAAAGCTATAGAACTGATAATCCGTACCAGGGTCTTCAGCCGACCCCATCTGGCAAATACCCCATTGATTTTTATCTGGGTCAGTCATTGCATTGGCGTAATCAATATAATCTTCCCATGTCCAATCATTGGGTGGGGTGTCCAAGCCAGCTTCCTCAAGTAAGTTTGTATTCAAAAATACTGAGGCAAGCGCTACTCGCCAAGGTACAGCGTAATGTGAGCCAGCCCATTTATGGAATATCCAACCGCCCTCATGATACAAGTTATACCAATCTTCGCCCTCTTTTTCGATATAAGGATCTAGATTTAGCGCCAACCCATTTGAAGCAGCGCCTAGAGTCCAGAATGTCATAAAGATGTCCGGTGCTTGTTGGGCTTCGGATGTCAAAACGAGTTTGGGGTACATGTCATTTGCTGGGACTGTATCTGGGATAACACGAATGTTAGGGTGCGAAGCATTGAATTCTTCAATGAGTTCCAGCTCAACATCGTGACCTTCAGCCATCCGCATGATAACAATTTCCACCACATCGTCTGATTCAGCCGCTGGTTCTTCAACAGCTGGTTTTTCATCGGCTGGTGCCTCAACTGCAGGCTGACAACTTACCATCAGCATGCTCAAGATAATGAGCAAAGAGCTCAAAATCAAAACCTTTTTCTGCATAATTGTTCTCCTCATCTTTTGTAAATTCCTTCAGTATTATTTTCAACATAAATTTTGTTTTTTTAATCGATTAATTCTCCTTTCTGCTTAGGATTGCTAGAAGCAATTTATATGAAATCAATTAGTCTCTTTTAATAGCCTCCTTTTTATCATCCAGTTAAAAAATGAGTTTCATTTTTTGTTCTTGCGACGATACTACACCAATATGAGGACTATTTTATTTTTCTTTTTTGTAATCCTGATCTTTCGTTGTGTAATTACCTAGCACATGCACTCCTTAAGCCAGTAGAAAACATGAGTATTTGCCCGTTGGGTGCTTTATTTCAATCGGCTAAATTAATGCTAGTTGGGATTGTTGACCCAATCACGCAGCTTGACGGTTAAACTCTCGCTCAGCTTTGCTTGCCGCATAACACTGGTCACAGATCCGGGACTGATCAAGCCCATCTCCGTGATATACCCGGTAACCAAATGTGCCGGGATCATCTCGAAGCTTGGGTTGAGAATGAAGGCACCTTCTGGAGTTGTTCCATCAAGCACTCTATCAGGCCCCTGAAGGTTGAGTTTCAGTGGGAATCCTTGGATTGTCAACGGATCAAATTTTGAAGAATCAGCAGCAACATAAAATGGAACGCCATATTCTCGCGCCATTAATGCGCCCAGGTAGGTACCCACTTTAGCCAATACGTCTCCTAAAGAATTGATAACATCTGCACCAGCAATGAACATCGATGAACCAGGAATCAGGTAACTTAAAATTGCATCGACGCCAAAAGTAACCGGGATTCCCATTTCTGTCATTTCTGTCATTGTACGAATGCCTTCATTCGCAGGACGGGCTTCCGTCACCACGGCTGTGAATTCTTTCCCTTCTTCTCGGGCTGCTTTAAACATGGCCATCACGCTGCCGCTGGTTGAGAATGTGGCCACCTTATCATTATTTTTTATCATCTGTCCACCAATTTGCCCGATAATTCCCAAAGCCTTTGATTGACGGTCAAGATAATTTTCTAAGGAATTGACAACTTTTTCACGTGCAGCATCAAGCTCAAATTTTCCTTGCCGGATCTCATCAATTTCACTCATGTAGGCGTGTAACAGATTTGTCATCGGGGCAATTGATTCGATGACACCTAAAATTGCATCAACGTCAGCTTCCATTCGATTCGAAAATTCTTCAACGTTGCTAACATCACAGGTTCGAGCGGCTAAAACAATCGACTTGATGCCATCTTCTACCATTTCAGCAGCACCACCAAATTTGTTATACTTAATTTTGTCACAAAACTCTAAAACTGATAAATCTACCACTTCTATACTCCTTTTATAAAATTTTTCAATTTATGCGTTCCATTCTTTCTCATTCAAATGGGAAAGAAAAAGAAATAAATATCGAACCGGTCCATTCTTTACGATAACTGTGAATATTTGCTTGGTTAAATTTGTTAAACCCGTTTACACAGTCTTTAAACAAAGTGTGATAGGTTGATATTTATATCTTTTGGGAAAATCCTTCCTTGTTTTTATAAAACAATTGGGCGCTTGCCTCAGATTAGAATATTTACTTGAACTTTCACCAGAAAACAGGGTTCTATTGTTAGGTTGGTTTTTACTCCTTTCTTGTCAATTATATTTTTTATACGAACTTCATTATCTTGGTTTCGTCAATTCTATTTTTGCATTGCGCTTTTGTTTGAATTTTCAAGTGAGCCGTCCAGCATATCCAATGCGATATGAACAGCTATTCCATTTTGTTTAAAAAATTGTCTCAGTTCCTCCGGCGGAGGAGCATCAGTAATCACCTGATCAATTTGGTTCAAATCTGCAACATGGGTGAAAGAAATTTTGTCGAATTTTGAGGCATCCACTGCCAGAATGACTTCTTTGGCATTTTTAATCAATGCCTGCTTGATCAGCGCATCGTCCATGTTAAATTCTGTCACGCCAGCTTGGATATCAACACCACCTGCCGCAATAAATAAACGATCTACAAAAATTTGTTCAATGTTGCGTCGTGTCATCTCACCGACCAGTGAACTTTCTCCAGGCCGAACAATTCCCCCAGGGAGGATTAACCGCATATCCGTACGCTCAAAAAACAGCTGCGCAATCGGTAAGCTTGGTGTGATGAGGGTGATATTTTTAATATGCTCGATATTCTTCGCAATTTGATAGGCAGTCGTACCAATATCCAGCGCAATACTATCACCTTCCACAATCATTTCTGAAGCATACCGACCTATAATTTCTTTTTGCTTTTGGTTTACGACACCACGTGTCATCAACGGCCACTCATGAGCACGTCTTCTTGAACCAACGGCGCCACCATGAAACCTACAGACGAGGCCAAGTTGTTCTAACTCCTTCAAATCTCGACGTATCGTCATATCAGATACATTTAAATCTTCCGCCAGCTCAATAACATTAACCGAACCATTCTTTTTTATTTTTTCCAGAATAAATTTATGACGGTATTCCATTGATGATGGTGTTCCTAGGCCCATATAGGTTCTTTTTATTGGCATTCATATAGTAAAGGTGTTTGTTTATTTTGTCAAGCATCAAACGTTTTAATAAAAAGAAATATGATTAATTAAATTATTTTTATTATTTTGAACAGACGGACTTTGTATACATGTTAAATCAAACAGGTTGAACATTGAAAAATGGTTTGAAAAATTGCAAAAAAGTCGGAATAACAGTTGTCTAATTCTATATTAACGGCTAAAACCACAGTTTTTGGCTTTAGGTTTGACAGTCTTGTAGAGCGGAAAAGTTTCGCTTGCTTTAACAAAATATTATGTTCGAAAACAGAAAATCCTATCTTGAAGAATAAATTTACCATATCGTTTAACAAGCAATTAATTCCAATTTATTTGACGCAGTACATTAAACCCTGCGAAACAAATTTTCTTTACTTAATGTTACAAACAACCTTTTATAATGTTCATAAGCTTTGTTGTATGCGTTTTGATGCAATGGGTTTGGCTGATAAGTTTGAGAGATTTTGACAAATTTCTCGGTTGCTTGGTTGAAGTCTTCCCATTGATATAAAGCTGTAAACCCACACATCGCAGCACCAGTCAGACTGGCTTCAGAAGTCTTAATTGTGTTTACCTTTCGGTTAAAAATATCACAATGCATTTGATTCCAGAGCGGGTTAGAGGCACCACCGCCCACAAGTCTTACTTCATTGATAGAGACGCCTAAACCTTCTATTGTGTCTAACAACCACCGTATTTCAAGCGAAATGCCTTCTAAGATCGCCCTGGTAACATGTGCGCGCGTATGATGCTTTGATAGCCCTAGAAGTCCGCCTCGAGCTGAATTATCAATTAATGGAGCAGTGCTTCCATAAAAAGTGGGTAAAAAAATGAGACCCTCAGAACCAGGGGAAATACGATTTGCGTCAGCGACGAATTCATCGTAAGAACCATCCATTTCAC
>JAAYKH010000049.1 GCA_012522475.1 Chloroflexota bacterium
AAGATTATTTAGAGTATTACAATCTTGATAGAATAAAGGTTAAACTAAAAGGACTGAGCCCTGTGGCTTACAGAACTCAGTCCGGTTTCTTTACCTAATTTCCGTCCAACAAACGGGGTGCACTACAAAAAAAGCCTTTTTTGATGTTTTAGTAAAAACTTTACTCTGCCTGGTGGTCTTTGACCACATCCAGGAACTGTTCAACCACCTCTCTCAGCATCGGTTCAGGCAAAGCACCAACTTGTCGGTTGACAATTTTCCCATTGTAAACAAACATCATCGTTGGAATCCCTTGAACGCCATATTGCGTGGCCCATTGTGGGTTTTCATCGGTATTAACTTTAGCAACGAGCATTTGTCCGGCATATTCCTGAGCGAGTTTGTCCAAAGTAGGAGCAATCATTTTGCAGGGGCCACACCACGGGGCCCAAAAGTCCACAATAACTGGAAGTGATGATTCCAAGATTGTCTTTTCAAAAGCAGCATCTGTCACATGAATCGGTTCGTTTATCATATCTTCTCCTAAGTTTTTGGTTGAAATGAGTATATCATAAGTCTTCAACACAATTGTTAATCTATTATAAAATTAGTGCCTCAGTTTATAAAAATTATGTATATAACTGTTATTTAAATAATAAATGCCACGTATATTGAACTTTTTCGATAAAGGGCTTCCCCATAATCAATAACCCAATAAGCACTGATGATAAAGCTGCAATCAAAACAGCAGCAGCACCCACATCTTTTCCGACACGGGCTAATGGATGTAAATTTGGGCTGGCCAAATCAACAACGATTTCAAGTGCAGTATTGAGGAACTCCGCAGTCCATACTACAGCAATCACAAAAATGATCACGGCCCAATCCCAGGTCGACAACCCGATCCATAAGCCAACCAAGACGACCAACACAGTAGCGACGGCGTGGATCCACGCATTATGCTGTGTGCGGATAACATACCACCAGCCAATCAATGCATTTTTAAAGCTTTTTAAACGTTTTTGAAAAAATTTAATCATAAGAAACTCCCCTAATGTGTCCACAAACGAATGCACACGCGATACCGATTAAAAGGATCAGGGTTTATTGCACGTAATAGGCAATTCCAATTGGTCCCGGGCCGGAATGGGTCGCTAAAACACAACCAACCTCCGCCTCATTGATCAAAATTGACTTGCCAGATGCAGTGATTTTGTCTTTTATGTATTGCGCCTCAGAATCACAGTTCAAATGGGTTATGTATACCTCGGGAATACTATTGGAAGCGGTCTGATTCAAGAAATACGTAACCAATGCATCGATCGCTTTTTTTCGGGATCCTCTGACTTTTTGTAACACACCTAACGTGCCATCAGGTTTCATCACCAGGAAGGGATTGATCTTTAATAAACTGGAAAAGAAATGTTCAACGGCTGAACAACGGCCCCCATGATAAATATAATCAAGCGAATCAAGAATTAAAAACCCTCGTGTCTGCTTAATTCGTTCTCGTATTTTAATTCCAAGTTCTTCAAAGCTCATGCCTTCATTCCGCCACTTTGCAGCTTGCACAACCACCTGACCATAGCCTGTAGAAATACTGAGCGAATCGATTACATCGACATTATTGTTGCCGGTTTCCTTCACAGCCAGTTGAGCATTACGATAAGTTGTTGAAAGCTTGCACGAAATGCTGATATAAATCACTGCGTTTTCCTGGTCTAAAAATTGGATGAAATCACCTGGTGGTGGTGCAGAAGTTGTTGGGTATTGTCCTGTTTTGCGCACAGCCTCAAACAACATTTCAGGGTGAATATCTTCCCCGTCTTTGTAAACTTTCCCATTGAGTTGAATGTACATTGGAATTGTTTCGATATGATAAGCTTCTCGAAGTTCTTTAGGTATATCGGCTGTCGAATCAGTCAGGATACGGATCATTGTGTTAATTCTCGTAGGTAGTTAGGCAATTGCCCTTGATTATACTGTTTAATCTGTGTTCTTACCATTTTTTGTTGAGTGATTTATATTAATTAAGGTATAATCCTTATTCGTTGTTAGGAGAATTTTTTAAGGTATCAAATTTTTGAGGCAAGTCAATGGTTTTTGCTGAATTTCAATTAGATCAATCATACTGGCAATCTTTAGAGATCAACCAGAGCGATATAGAATTCCTTTATGCCTACTTATTGGATAAAGAAACACCGCTCCCTTCAAAGGCGTTAGCTGAAGCGTTGATTAACGAACGGATTCGTTCAGAGAAAGAACAACTGGCAAAGAAGCAACAAGCAAACGGTGAAATTTATCAACCTAAAAAGGTGCTTCAGGTGGGCGAAAAGATTCAATTCCCTGCATTAGATTGGGCTAATGGAACTGTTACCGCATTACGTGACGGGACTAATCCAGAGTATCCTCAGATGAAGGTCGCCACCATTGAATTTTCAGACGGCAAAATCCGTGAGTTTGCAGCTGAGCTTGAAGACCATGCTTTAAACGCATCAACCTCTCAAGCGGATACTTCCGAGCTCAATGCTGAGGTGAGGGTTTTCGACCAGTTTGGCGAGCTTATTACTCAAAAAATTGAACAAAAGCTGAATGAAAGCAAAGACCTTGTTCGCATTGGCTTTAATTGGTTCGCAAAATCATTATTATTTGATTTCAATGTGGGCCATTTAAACCTTGCTGAAGCCTTGCTGGATATGCACAACGGCGGGCCGCTCCCGGTGAGTGCATTATTGAAAGAAATTGAAATCAAAGCCGACGACCCACAAAAATTGATAGAATTTTCCTTGAATTATGCATTGCAGGAAGATCCCCGTTTTGACGAAGTGGGGCCCAAGGGTGAAGTGCAATGGTTCCTCAACCGGCTGGAACCCTTACCTGTTCGAGAGAAACCGATTGAATTGAGTTTTACACCTGTCGATTATGATCGGTCCGTTTTAGACGAAGATATGACCAGGGATGAACAAAACATCGATGATGAGTTAACTGAATTTAATTGGACCGCTGAAAGAAAAGATCCAGAAGAAGAAATCGCCGTTGTCTTGAACTACCCTCATTGGCGAATTGGAAGCCTTCCCCTCACGCCAAATACACGACCCATTTTCCCAACTGCCTTAGAAACGTCCCGTGTCAACTTTAAATTAAATGATGCCAAGGGACAGGAGATCTCAGCTTGGGTCGTTCCACCGTTTAGTTGTGTCTACGGTTTGCGAGATTGGCACGAAGAAATGGAATTAATGCCAGGCAACGTCATTAGCATCAACC
>JAAYKH010000050.1 GCA_012522475.1 Chloroflexota bacterium
AAGATTATTTAGAGTATTACAATCTTGATAGAATAAAGGTTAAACTAAAAGGACTGAGCCCTGTGGCTTACAGAACTCAGTCCAGTTTCTTTACCTAATTTCCGTCCAACAAACGGGGTGCACTACAATAAGCGACCTCTTTATATAGCGTGCTATTATTTTTTTATTATCCGCTCAATGCTTTTTTAACGATCTCCGAAAAAATTGCCGGTTCGCGCACTGCCAGGTCAGCCAGCATCTTACGGTTTAGGTTAATCTCAGTCTGCCGTAAGCCGTGGAGCAACTTACTGTAAGTGGTCCCATTCTGACGTGCCGCTGCATTGATGCGTGTAATCCACAATTTTCGAAGATCACGTTTGCGAGTTCGCCGGTCCCGATAGGCATACCACTGGCTTTTCAAGTATTGCTCATTGGCGCGGCGAAACAGTTTGCTCTTGGTACCGTAGTACCCTTTGTTGAGCTTTAATATTTTTTTATGTTTTCGGTAACCATGTGGGCCACCTCTTACACGTGCCATAAAACGCTCCTTTGCGAGCCCCTGGGCGCCAGTGAATACACTCGCTCACCCGTTGCAAACACCCAACAGCCGCAACTAAAAAAATGATTACAATATTTTCTTACTTCTTTTTACCCATATATGGTGCCAGGCGACGCACCTTCTTTTGTGTGCCTTTCGATTTTACCGGTAGCATACGCTCAAACAGTTGTTTGGTGCGATCCGGCGTTCGGCGACGAAGGTGGCCTTTCCCGATTTTGGTTCGCAAAATCACGCCAGACCCGGTCGTCCTGAACCGTTTCGAAGTTGCTTTATGGGTCTTCATTTTGTACTTGCCATCGCGTGGTTTTCGTGGCATTTCACACTCCTTTCATGAAAATCCTACGGCACAGTCGTGCATAGCCGCAGGAATTCACCGCATTTAATCGTATCCTCTTCGTCAGTCAGGCCGTCGCTGAGATTATTTGCCCGGGGCGAGCATCATAAACATCGAGCGCCCTTCGAGTTTTGGTGCCTGCTCGACAACACAAACATCGGACAGTTCTTCAGCAATTTCTCGCAAGTCTTCCAGAGCAATTTCTGGATAAGTGATCTCACGTCCTCTAAAACGGATGGTTACCCGAACTTTCATTCCGTCCAGCAGCCATCGACGGGCATCGCGTACTTTAAAACTCTTATGGTGATCTGTGGTTTTCGGGCGCAAACGAATCTCTTTAATCTCAATTTTGGTCTGCGCCTTTCGTGCTTCTCGTTCTTTCTTTTCCTTTTCGTACAGAAATTTACCAAAGTTCATGATCCTGCCAACGGGCGGATCGGCGTTTGGGGCAACTTCGACCAGGTCCAGTTCTGCTTCTTCAGCCCGACTCAGCGCTTCACGAAGACTGACCACACCATGGTTTTCACCGTTCTGATCGATTAATCGAATTTGTGCAGCACGAATTTCTTTATTGATGCGATAATCATCTTTGCTACTTATAGTGTACGTTCTCCTTCTGATACGATGTTACTCTTTTAAAACAAATTTAATTCCCTGTAAAAGGAATGAGGTTTATCTTACCATATTTTCACCCGAAACGTCAACCATTTAATGGTAATAAAATCCAAAATCTCAAACTCAAGCCGGCTTCAAAGCTGATACCGGTTGTTATTCCGCTAAACCCGCTGTCAAAAATTACGCTTTTATCGCATCTCAAACTAATTTCAAAGCCCACCATACCTGCTAATAGTTAGAAATCGACGTAAATAAACCCGACCAAAGAAAAGAGCCATCTATTCTCAAGATGGCTCTGTTTTTTTTTAGAGCAGTAATCAGTTCAGTAATTACAGAACTTCAACTTCACCCAAAACAGGTTCGTTCGCCTTGTTGTAAGCCTGTCCAAGCAGATGACCGTTAACTGCTTGAGCGAAAGCAAGGGTAAAGATCACGCCAATAACGCAAATGATTGTACCCAAAGGTGCAATGATACCTGCCACCAGACCTTGTAGTACCGCCAGCAACAACCAGGTCACAAATGACTTTTTAACCATAGCAAAAACGTCTTTGAATTTAAAAGCTGCGCCGAACTCTCCCTTGGCAACGAAATTCGCCAATCCTGCCATAGACATGAAGGCAATCACAATTGCAATGACGAGGCCAACCAGACCAATACATCCGCCGAGAATCATCAAAAGCGTGCTGACAATATCTTCAGTGGAAGCACTGCCTGCAAACAAGCCACCTGCGATACCAAAAATAATGCCTATAGGAATGAGGTAGATGGCCTGAATAAGGAAGGCCAGGAAGCCGCGTCGCAAATCAGCACCGAACTCCAATTCAGGTAAAGCATTTTCCGCATTTCCATCAATAACATTTTTGGCGGCTTTTAATCCCCACCCAATAACGACGAATTGACCAACAATCGGGATCAACCCGCACAGGGCTGGCATGAGGATCTTTTTGAGCCAATCCTTGTCATTAAAAATATAACTGAAAGCTAATCCAATATTCATTTTATTCTCCTATTATTTCAATGTTTGATTTTTTCGTTTTCTATTAGCAAAAACATCAATTATGGTTATTAATAATCCAAAATATCAAATAGTTCAAGTCAGTTAATACCCGTTTCTGATGCGAATTTCTATAATTGGGTAAATTGATCGACTTTTAATACAAAGATTGTTGCGCGTTTCTCCTTTTCTTCTGATGGTTTTTTGCAATTTTCTCGAATAACTTGTAGCGCAGTTTCAACCTGTTCGTCTTCAACGCCAATTAACAGCGTACTGCGCCCGCTTCGTAAAAATCCACCTGTCGATGCGATAAAGGTCACCCGAAAATCTAAATCTGTCAGGGCCTTAGAGATGGTATCGTTATCTTCATCTTTAACAATCGCAATGATCAGTTTCATGCCTAAAATTCCTCGTAGTGCTCAACTTCTAAAGAAAATATATTGGCACCACCAATGTTTACCAGCGTTGGCGTTGGCATCGGAAGAGGCGAGTTTTCCATAGGTACAACAACATAAGCAGCTCGTTGGCGGCAATTCTTATCTAAAATCTCAATTGCAGTTTCTTTCCGAGCAGTAGATACCCCAATCATCAAGGTGACATTTTTCCGCCCCAGGAACCCACCTGCACTGGGTAAACGCGTCACAGAAAATCCGCCGTCTAATAAGGAATCAACAGCAAAATCCGCATCCTGACCATGCACAACAACAATCAACAAATTATGTGTTTTTTTTAAACCGTTTTCACTTGTGCTCTTGGTCATTTCTTCCATCCGAAGCTTTTATCTGACTGGTCAGAATAACGTTATTATACCTTGATTTGCATTTTTTAGAAAACGATGTATGGGCTCAATAGAGACAAACAGAGGACAATCTAAGGGGGATTCTGATGAATGTACTCATAAAGTTTCAAGTTGTCCAGAGTACGATGAGAACGAACTTCACTATAGATCCTTTCCCATTCCTCAAGCACGATATTAAGCGCTGGCGAGGTAAAATCGATTGGATAAACTGAGCATATTTCATTCAACTGGGTTCTGTGTGCCCTTTCAACTCTTCCATTCAGTTTAGGTGATCAGGGCGGCAACACAAATAATTTCAGGCCCAGTTCTTTACTGGCTTCCTCAAAATAGTTTTTAAATTCGCTCCCCCATCCACTTGAACCGCTTTGACTGGAAAAGGCATTTGTTCGACCACAATGGATAAGAAGGCTTTAGCAAGCTCTTAGAGAGGATTCAATCATATCCCAGCATGTAATCACATCCCGAGCTGTGAGATGTTTGAGGTGGGCATTGGGGAAAGGAAGAACATTAATCTGTACGAGGTCGCTGGACACGTCGACCGGGTAATCCTTGGGCTTGCGAATCGTATAGGATCTTTTAGTGTAATGCCTGTATCCTTTTGATACCTCCGTCGTTGGATGTATTTCAGAATCTGCCCAATGTGGCAGACACCGAAAGGTTTTCTTCTTCTCGCCTGGTTAATACGGCCAACTTCTCTTTTCCCCAATAGGCGTATAACTCTCTCTATTCCCGGATCAAGAAGATTTCTTTCAGCCCCACTGGCGTTACCGTACTCGCTTGGACCCGCGGCTGCGTTGTTCTAATTCCTTGAGACGTTCGCTTTCTAACCTACTTTGCCAGTGATACAGGATAGTTCGTGAAAGTCCTAATACCTCGGCTACCGATCCTCCAGAAAGTCTTTGTTACCTTAGGGGTTGCTATGCCATCACCATTTTCAGACAGTATTTTGCTTGCTTATTTAATATGGGTAGCAAACGGTTGGCGGGTTGGTAAAATTGTCTTTGCAGATAGATTTATCACATCGGGTGCCGTCTTTGTCGGTTTTCCAACCATAAAGACATCCTTGATGCTTTTTGTCTACATCTTTGCCCCATATCTATCTGAACTTATTCAAATACGAGATGCGTTGCACAACTTACACCGCGATCTCACCATTGTTGACATAGCGGGTCAGCTCGCTCACGCTCAGGTCTTTGATGCCCAGCTTGTCGAGTGTGCGGCCCTTACGCCAATAATCCGTGCTGTGCAGAATGCACCCCAACCGGATGATGGCGTTGATCCCGTTGACCGACACGCCATAACGCTCGCCCAACGCGGCAATCGGCACCAGGCTCATCGGCACATCTTCAGAAATATAGCGGTGCTGCAGGGTGCTGGGGGCGTTGATGCCATAGTAACCGGTTTGGTTATGAATAGCTTCATACAGGGTTTCCCCGCGCACATTATAAGCCAGGGTCAGCCATTCCATGGCCGTCCGGGCGCGGATGCCCAAGGCTGAGGCGATTGTCACCCGTTCCCGGTCAATTGTGGCAAGCACCTTAGCCACCGAGGGGGTGACGCCCTCAACGTAAAACTGGAAATCGCCGTGGGTTGATTCAATCCTGCCGGCATTAAGGATCGTCAAGGCAGGATGAAACACAGCCCCCATATTGTTCAAGCCCGTTTGCAGAACGTTGATTCCATCGATAAATTGGGGGTAGACGTGCTCGATCGCCGCGAGGACTTCCGGGGTATCACCGGCAGGCAGGGCAGCCAGCGGCACGGCTTCTTTGATGCGGAAAATGCGCGCCTGACTGGGGCCTTCTGAGCGGCTGGCATAGATGAAGGTCTCCGCCTCGGCCAACAGACAATCTGCCTGGCAGTTTTCCTGCCGTAAAACGGCTTTAAATTCGATAGCGCCGCAAGTACGCCCCGGGTGCAGAAGAATGATCTGGCTATCCTGCAGGTAAGGCGCCATTGCCCGGGCGATATCAGCATGCCCTGAAGAAGGGATCACCACCATGATGACCTCGGCATCTTTGAGAGATTCCTGGATATTGTCGGTGACTTTGGAAATTTTTCCAAAACCGACCGGACCGCCGGGTGGGCTTTCAAGATCGATACCCCCGCGTCTGGCGATAACCTCGATATGTGCAAAGGTGCGATTGAACAGTGTAACCTCCTGGCCCATGAGTGCCAGGTGGGCGGCCATGGCTTTTCCCCCGTTGCCGGCACCAATAACTGTAAATTTTCTACATATCATGCGTCCTCCTGTAATAGTTGACGAATCCGAAGGGACTCTGAGATTGGTTGACCCGCTTCGTCGATGGCCATACAGGCGCCATTGAAAATGCGCGTCCGAATGCAGCCCCGGGCAAAGAGGTTGTTCTGCAGGTGAGGTGCATCCAGAATGCCAAGTTTAACGGCTTTGGCCAGGGTTTCCGGGTGGATCAGCGGATCGGGGGTGGATGCAGGGGCCAAACCCCGGATTGTATCAAGGGTGATTTTGGCCTCGCGGGTCAGCTCTTCGACGCGCACCTGGATGGCCGGGTCACAGGTCATATCGGGCTGCCCCGCCAGGGCGGTGTCAATGGCTTTACGTGCGATCCGGCTGGCCGCGATGATGTCCTCTGCCGTAGCTGCGTGATGGGCTTCAGTATGCCCGACAATATGCACAATATGAGGTTTGAGAGCCATTTGCAGGTAGACGCTCGCGGCCAGGTGCGCTTTGGCTGCGTCTTCCTGTAACGGGTAACTGAGCAATCCGGTCCGGGTCTGGCGCCAGATGCGGAAGGTGTCATCCTCCAGGGGTTTAATCAACGCCATAATCGCCAGCATTTTGGCCAGGTCCATGGCATCCGATGTCCCTGGGGGGCTGTTGAACATCATCTGGGCGATATAATCGCGTACCTTAAACGCCCTGGCATGATAGGCGGAAAGGTAAGCAGAGACCACAAAGATCACGTCCGGGGCATCGCGCATTCCCCAGTGATGGGGTTCATTCAGCTCTACGGGGAGATCGCGCTCTCCATACCAGTGCACCACTTTTTGGTGTTCACGGATGCTCTCCACCAGCCCCCAGGGACCGCGCCCATCCATCTGGTTAAACCAGAAGATGGGAATGGCACACCAGGCAATGTTAATGGTCTCCCGATACATTTCAGCCAGCCTGATGAAATCATCGGTGCCAGAATATGAGCGCAGTAAGGGATAATTTCCCCTGCGGCTGGCCTCGTAAAGTGCCCGGTAATCCTCCGGCGAGCGCACCGGCACACCGCCGGCACCTTTCTGACGTGGGTTCAGCCGTTCAGGATGAAAAAAGTTCGCCTGTGCGTCCTGGTCGATCCCCAAAGAGATCACATCCAGCGCCTTAGCATCGGCAATCGTGCGAATGCCTTCCAGCGTGGCTGAGAGGCTCGGTTGCCCGTAATGATGGCGCAATAGCGGGAAGGGCTTTTTCCACAGGATACGCTCAACGGCTGATTGCGGAAAATCCATCTCGCTGGCGTCAGAAAGTCTTTGCCCCCGCAGGTAAGCTAAAACCAGGTCGGAAGGCTCGCTCCCGTCGAAGACTTGCTCGAAAAAGCCCAGGGCTTGGGCTCGCCTGGCGATGGGCGGCGTGCCGCCAAAGGTAAAGCGCACCCCTTGCCGGTGGAGTTCATCCGCAGCTTCAGCAAATTCGCCTAACAAACGCTCCCCCGTCTCGGGGGTCAGGCGATAAGAAATACCCACCAGGTCGGCATTTTCGCGCCTGGCTGCTGCAATGATGGCTTCGGTGGAAATGGCAGGCCCTAAAAATACCGTTCGCCAACCGGCCTGCTCAGCCAGCCTTAAGAAATTGATTATGCCAGCAACGTGGACACATTCGCCAATTGCACCTGCAATAACTGTCTTCAATTTTCTCTTCCTTGTCACGATCTGGTGTTAGCCATAATTTGCACAACATCCATAGGATTTCTTTCCCCGTTCGCAGATGCGATTGAAATCCTTAAAACAATTATACTGAAAAACTCAAATTTTAATTAAAAATCTGGTTTCTAATGTTCGCCTGGTGACGTTTGGAAAAGCACCTTAAATTTCCTGGGTGCTGGTTTTTGGAATACAGTTGGTGAATTTTAGCGCGTCTTCAGCCCTGCGGGGTGATTATTGCTCCCCGGGCACTGAAAACTCGCTCACCGGGCTGCGTAAAAGCTGCGGATTGACCCGACCCATCCAATTATCCGGCAGAAAGAGCTTTTTAAAACCACCATAGACCTCGTACAGCTCGTGGGCATCGCGGGTGGCCAGCATGGCCCAGCTGACGCCCTCATGATCCAGCACTTGCAGAATAGCCTCTGTCAGCCATTTGCCCAGTCCTTGCCCCTGGTACGTCGACAGGATGAAGGCATCACACAAATAAGCAAAGATCGTGTAATCCGTGACCACACGGGCAAACCCAATTTGTTGATCATGGTGGTAAACCCCAAAGCACAAAGAATGTTCAATGGTTTTCTCAGTCATTTCACGGGTGCGGCCGGCAGCCCAATAGGCCTCTCCCGTCAGGTAACGATGAATGACATCAATTTGGAGTTTTTCTTTGTCCGTATTGATCTGAAAATCGCCCTTGATAAAAATCATTACGCATCTCCTTCACGTGCATTCATTATACCTGCTCGTGGTCCGGTCGATAACGAGTCAGCCAGGTGCTTAACGAATCAAGAGGTGTGAAATCGCCATAGGTCTGGTAAAGCGAATGTGCATCATCAGTTCTTAATAAAACGCGCCTGATTTTTCGCTCATCAGCAAAACGGCAGGTAGCTTCCACGATCCATTTACCCAATCCCTGCCCGCGCTGACTTTTATCAACAAAGACATCCCCCAGCCAGGCAAAGGTCGATTGATCGGTCACCAAGCGAGCAAAGGCCACCTGCCGGCCATACAAGTAGATGCCCATACACACCGAATGCTGAATGGAAGTTTTAATCATCGCCAGAGGTCGATTTTGTGCCCAATAAGACTGTCTGGCGAGAAAGTCTTCAATCACGTCCAGTTGCAAGCGCTCCTTATCAAAACTGAGCAGGAAAGGGCCGCGCTGCTCTTCCCAGAACCCTTCAGCAGGCTGGGCGATCGGTTTGTCCACATCAAAATCCGTCGATAAACTGGCCACAAAACTATCAACGCGCTGCCCGTCATGGTAGCGAAAGTGATAATGCTGTGGCGGTTCGCCGGCTAAAATTGGCGGCAGGAACACATGGATGTTGTCCACAACCTTCGGTGAGGTGCAAACCCAATCCCTGGGCTTCCAGGCCAGCTGACCTTCGTGGTTGTTGACAAAATTTTTATGGAGCACTTCTGCGGTGAAAATAGCGATGGCGCCCGGGGGGGTCTCGAATCCCTCCCAAGAAAGCAGGCCGGCAAACAACGGATTATCGATCTGGTAACCGGTCTCCTCGGCCACTTCGCGGATCACAGCCTGGCGAGGGGTTTCTCCCGGTTCAATATGACCGCCCACGCCATTCCACAGGCCCTGATTAGGCGGATAGCGTCGGTGCAGCATCAGCACCTCTGCGCCGTAAAGAAGGAAACACAGGGTAAATCTGGGGGAAAGGTACATTTCAAGAATCCTGACGGGCTGAATCGGCCTGACTTTGCAGGGCCGCCTCGAGCAACGCCTCTCCTAAATGACGCGCCTGGTCCGCTGTCATAAAGAGATGCGTTGTACCAGAACGAAAAATCTGCTCTGGTGGCGGACAGCGTTCTACGACGGACACACAGATATTATCCTCCAGGTCCTGGTCGGCATGTTCATAGAAGATATTAATTTCTAAGGTCCGGTCCAATAAATAAATCGTCATCGACTCATACCTCCAGCTGACATCTACGCAGAATCTTTTTAAGGCATGCTATTATTTTACTCCTTTGTACCCAAATATCTGCGCCTGGGAAGAATTTTACGCTTAAGGCTGGAGAATTTTTAAAAATCAGCCAATAACCGAACATTAAGGCAGTTATCAGGGTGTTTTGATAGTTTCTGAGAGTCTCAGTTCGGTAAACTGGATGTTAACCAATCAAGAAAAATGGCTGCTTAGGCTGATTTTTGTATGTTTAGGAGTAGTTATCATGGAAGTACCACGTCATTGGAGATTAAGGAAACAACGTTACGCCCTGGTAGGTGAAGTCTGCCCCCATTGTGAAGCGAAGATCTTCCCACCGCGGGATGTGTGCCCGGAGTGCGGCGGTGAGGCCAAGACCCCCTTTGCATTCAGCGGCAAGGGCGAGGTGTATTCATTCACCCGTATGAGCACTGTGCCGGCCGGCTTTGAAGCGCAGGCGCCCTACACTGTGGCGCTGGTCAAGCTGGACGAGGGGCCGATTGTGACCGCACAGCTGACCGACCTGGGCGATGACGAAGTTAAGATCGGTATGCCGGTGGAAATGGTCACGCGCAGGCTGCGCTCCGATGGCGATGAGCGCGGCATCCTGGTGTATGGCTACAAGTTCCGCCCGGTGCTGGCAGGTGTGCGGTAAGCTGTTCTTTACATAAAACCGTTAAAAGCGTTCTTCTATTCGGGAGAACGCTTTTTGCTTGTCTCTGACGATCGTATCCATAAAGAACCTGCCTACCATCCGCGAACAAATCCACGAAAAATTAATAATGGTGTAAGGACAGTGTTAGAGAAACGCTATTTTTCCAATCATTACTTCTAACTTTTAGCACAGGTTGCGTTGGGTTTAGGCGTGAAAAATTACCTCCGGAAATGGCAGTCTATTCAATAAAAATATTCTTATTTCATCAGCGCCCTCACGACTGAAGGAATTTTCCGTATTAAAGAGTTCTTCCTTATAAGGCTTTTCACAAAAACCTGTTCCGGTTTATACTAAGGAGGCACAACGTCTACAGTTGCCGTCAAAGAGTCAGTTTTACCCTGTCTTTGTCTGAAAGCGCCCATCATTGACCCAGGAAAAAAATGTTAGCTCCTGAAAAGCCGAAAAACACGCCTGTCCTCAGTCCCGTCTTGCGCTGGTTTATGCTGGCCATGGTGCTAGCCAATATCGGCGGCATGATGACCCCGCTGTTGATGCCGATCTACCTGACCGAACTGGGGGCAGGAATCACCGATGTGGGACTGGTATTCACGCTGACCTCGGCATTTGTGCTTGTGCTGCAGGTCTTTGGCGGCTGGGTGTCGGATTCGATCGGCAGGCTGCGTGCTATAGCGATTGGCAGCCTTGGCGGCATTTTGGGATATGCTGCCATGTTCTTTGCCCCTACCTGGCAGTGGATGATCGTTGCTCTGGCGGTCAACCACATTCCCTCAGCCCTGGTTGGGCCAAGTTATAACGCATTTATTGCCGAAAACTCTGCCGAAGAGAACCGGGGCAAGGTCTTTGGGATCTCCGCAACCATTTTCGGGGTCACCGGGGTGATCGGACCGCCACTGGGCGGCTTTCTGGCAGGCTGGATCGGGTTCAAAGGGATGCTGGCTGTTTCAGGAATTTTGTATACCCTGGCAGCTGTGTTGCGCATCTGGATGGCTGCTACCATGAAGGCACAGGCTGTAGCGCATCCCACTCAGAAGCTTACCTTGGCGGCCTTCAAGAAAAGCATAGTCAGCATGCTCGGGTTGATCCTGGCTGGCGGCGTGCTGACCTGGATCTTTATTACCGATGGAGTTGCCGATATTGCCTTCCGCATGTCCAACGAATTAGAACCACTCTACCTGGAGCAGTTGTTTGGCATCAGCGTGGCACAAATCGGTGTGCTGGGTTCGATCAGTGCCATCTTGGCGATGTTCTTCCCCATGTTTTCCGGAAAACTGGTGGATAAATATGATGAGCGGCTGCCCCTGATCAGCGGATTTTTGTTGATCTTCACCTCGTATGTCATTTTCTTAACCGGGAAGAGCTACCTGGCCTTTGTTTTCAGCTGGGCAGTGGGCGGCATTGGCAGCGGCATGCTGGGGCCAGCCTTTCAATCGCTGATCTCGAAAGCCGTGCCACCTAAATTATTAGGCACCTTTTCCGGGGTGTTTTACAGTAGCACGGGGTTTGTTTCGCTCCTGGCGCCCTGGATTGGCGCGCAGCTGTGGGAGCGGGTCAGTCCGCTTGCTCCTTTCACCATTACCGCAGCAGCGGCCCTGCTGATCAATATCCCAATTTATTTCAAATTCCGCCTGACGGAGAAAGACGAGCGCATCATTGAGCAAGCTGAAGTACCACAGCCGTAAACGCCCGGCCTGATGGAAGCACTGGATTAAACACAGCCTGCAAACTGATTAACCGCCATTGTTGACGCTGTTTTTATAAAGCCGTACGACGCCTTATTTTTCGTCTTGAAATTATTCTTTTACTCTCACCTGGGTCAAAAAACCTGCCGCCAAGATGTTCATGCCCACTGCCGCCAGGCAAATTAACCAGAAACTGATTGCAAACAACCCCGGCGCAACCAGGTTGCCCAGTAGCCGCCCCAGTGAAAAACCCGCCACCGTCGCGGCCATCATGGTGGCGCGCAGATCGGGCATCACCTCGCTCAACAGCGTCATGGCGCTCACCAATGCAATTTCAAATGAGATGAAAAACAGCCCCAAACCGGCCATCGCCCAGCCTAAATGATTGCTCATCAGTGGCAAAACGAGGGCAGAAAGGCTGTTAACACCTAAGAAAATCCAGATCATGCGCCGTTTACCCACAGTATCTAAAAATGCACCGGTCAGCACCTCACCGCCCAGTTCCGAGAGGCCAATTACCACCGCGGCTGCTGTTAACGCGGCGAAGTTGATGCCAAACTGATTTTCGATCCATAACCCGAAGATCAGGTTGACAGTCTCATTGGCACTCGAAATGAGGATGCCCACCAGCAAACCCGCCACTGCAGGCCAGGAGCGGGCAATGCGCCCCAAATTCCCCCAGATTTTATTGCGGTCTGTTTTGGGAATGGGGTTTGCAGGGATGATTTTCAGGAATAACAACAAAACCAGCAGGCCGATGACGGTGAAGATGAAAAACGGCGTTATCCAGCTATAAGATTCAATTAAAAATTGCACGATTGGAATGCCGAGGATAAACGATAGGGCCCAATTTACCTCCAGGATGGCGATCACCCGGCCGCGCTTTTCGTAGGGGATGCGGTCACCGAGATAGGCATTCACCGAAGGGATAAAGACCCCGTTCCCCAAGAAGGCCAGGCTGGTGCCCAGGATAAAAGACCAAAAAGTCGGCCAGATGCCCACCATGCCGCTACCAACGACGAATAAGCTGATACCCATCAGGATGCCCGTTTTCCGGTCGTGAGTGTCGGCAACCGAGGCTAAAAATGGTCCCAGGATACCTAAAAAGGCGCGTACAGATAAGGCCATCGCCAGGGCAGTTGGTTCAACACCCAGGCCGCGTGCAAAGATGGGCAAGAAAGGATATACCATGCGGATATTCGTGCTGAAAGCCGTCCGGGTCAGCGTAAACAGGACAATTTGTCGATTAATCTTCTGTTTCGTGGTATTCATACCCATAGATTATACACGCATGAGTGGCAATGGATCGAAGCAAACGCGGCAATTTTCTATGGGTTTCCACCATTTGAGTGGTTTTACTTGCCAATCACAAGCTGATATAATCGTGAGGTTGAATTTAACACGCACTGGTCTAGAATTAAAGGCCTGAAGAGGAACAGCATTTATGCGCAATGTGCTATTAAAAAACTTTCAAAGAAACCTTGTTTGGGTGATGATCATCCTCCTGATCGGCGCTTGTGCGCCGGAGCAGGCGGCTGAAGACGTAGCGCCTGACCCAACGCCCTTAGTACCCACCTTAGGGATCCCGCCCACAGCAACCTTCACGCCTGCCCCTACCGTGACGCCTGAACCAGAGACCCTGTACCTCTCAGATGGGCTTCCTGAAGGGCTGATTAAATTAGACGAGTTGATTGGAATTAACCTGAGCGCCAATCCCGATGCTTCTTTCTGGCTTGGCCCGGCGGAGAATGCTCCTCCAGGTGAAGTACTCGTGACGGTTACCTGGGTCTATGCTCTGGCCGCGCCTTTCCCAACCTTGATGGATAATATTTCTCTGAATGAATTACAGGCTTACTGGTTGGGGAACCCCGCGGGTGCGGTTGATGCGCTTGCACAGCTGTTTGTGCCGGATTTATTAGCACGGCAGCTGGTTGGCGTTTGGGGCGCCCCTGATGAAACCCGTATCCAAACCTTTCAGCAACCTCCTGAGATAAACGTTCTCTGGGAGGAAAATGCCTGGGTACTGCTCCCCTTCGAAGCACTGGACCCGCAATTAAAGGTGATTTAGGTGGACGAACGTTCGCCGCTGTTCAAAGATTTTAATGTCACAACGTACCCCTTGACCATCCAATTTCAACTGATGTGCAATTCTGAAGCAACGCAGGTGCCAGATCATGTGCTTGAGGCTTTGCTTGCTGCCATCCAAACCAGCAACCGTGACCCGGAAGCAATGACCACGCTGGTGATGACCGGGGTCACAGCACTGGTCAGGGGCACGGCTTACCGCATGGAAATGAACGGCGTAACTTACCCCGGGGAAAAAATTCGTCATTGGCTGACCGAGGCTGACCTGACGCACCTCAGTAATGAAATCTCCTTTTATGAAGATTGCCCCTTTCCTGACCCTGAAAGCCAAAGATTATTATTTTGCAGCGACCCTAAATATATCGAGTTGTTTGAATTTGTCGGTGCCGATATTATTGAATTAACGGGTAATCACAACAACGATGCCCTCTATGTTTATGGTGAGGACGTCGTTCCTTTTACACTTGACATGTACGATGCACATGGGATGGTTTATTTTGGCGGTGGACGGAACCTGGCAGAAGCGAAAGCACCCTTACTCATCACCCATAATGGCAATCAACTGGCTTTTATCGGGTGCAATGCCTTCGGACCGGATTTTGCATGGGCGACTGAAGCCGGCGGGGGCGCAGCCCCCTGTGAAGATTTCCAGTGGATGGCCGCGGAGGTCAGCCGGCTGAGAGATGAAGGCTATTTACCCATCGCCACCTTCCAATATTATGAAGATTATTACGATTTTGCTGCTGCGCACCATGTGCGCGACTATGGCATGATAGCTGAGGCAGGCGCGATAATTGTTAACGGCAGCCAGGCGCACCGCCCTAAAGCGATGGCTTTCTCCAGGGATGCGTTCATCCACTACGGGCTGGGGAACTTATTTTTTGACCAGAACTGGTACATCGACATGTATGACAATGTGATTGTCCAAACCAGCTGGGAGATCATCCAGCGCCACACTTTTTATGCTGGGCGTCATATCAGCGTTGAATTGCTGACGGCTAAACTGATCGACTACGCGCAGCCCAGGCCGATGACCGAAGAAGAACGAACCCTGTTTTTAACTGAATTATTTGAAGCCAGCGGCTGGGATGTACGATAATTTTATTTACTACAGCGTGTTTTTTGGCACACCAAAACGTGACCGGCCGTAATCTACTTTCTGGTAATGGCGTCAGCCATTTTGGCAACCCGGGTCATGGCACCCACGTCATGAACGCGAATGATATCCGCACCCCGCTCGATGCACAGCGCAACCGCGGCTGCCGTACCTTCAAGGCGTTCTTCTGGCGGCAGGTCCAGCGTATAACCGATGAAAGATTTGCGCGAAGGGCCCACCAGCAGCGGATAGCCCAGGGCTTTGATTTCATCCAACCGGTTGAGCAATTCGAGGTTTTGCTCCACAGTCTTGCCAAAGCCGATTCCGGGGTCAAGGATGATATGCACATCGGGAATGCCTGCCTGGTGTGCCAGGGCTACACTATCCAGCAGCTCGCGTTGAATGTCAGCCATGAGGTCCGTGTATTCCACGCCCACATAACGCCCGCCCAAGCGCACCTGTAATTCGGCGCTATCTGGCTTGAGGCGGTTGTGCATCAAAACCACCGGCGCCCCATATTGTGCTGCCACAGCGGCCAGGTCTGGGTCGGCGCGCAGCCCCCAGACGTCATTGATCCAGCGAGCGCCAACTTCAAGCGCAGCCTGGGCCACCACCGCTCGGTAAGTATCTACAGAGAGCAGGGCATCGGGGAAGGCGGCATGGATGGCCTCCACGACGGGCAGCACCCGAGCCAGCTCCTCCTCGGCATTCACCGGTTGCGATCCGGGGCGAGTGCTTTCACCGCCAATATCGAGGATATCGGCACCTTCTTGCAAGAACTGGCCTGCCCGGGCCAGTGCCGCGGCAACAACATCACTGTTTGGTAAAATCCCGTCGTTGGAAAAACTATCGGAGGTGACGTTGATGATAGCCATGATGAAAGTGCGGTTCCCCCAGGGTAGTGGGGCAGATGGGTGAGTGTCCATGAGCATGCTCCGTAAATTGTGGGTTCAATCCTCAGCGGGCGGTTTGACCTCGGCTGGCATCTCGACCATCAGATCCACCCGGTCAATCGGCCCGCCCAGGCTGTACAAGTACAGGGTGAAAGGCAGTTCAGCGTCGCCGGAAAGGGGCTCGGTGCCCTCCCATCGTCGGACGGCAACCACGTGCCCCGCGGCATCGAAGGCGGTTGCGTTCAGCCAGACATAACGCGCCTCGGGCTGACCGGTGGGCAAGCTCACCTGTCCACTTATTGTGGCCAGGCGGCCATCGTCGCTCAACTTCAAGGTATGGTCTGCAATTGTGCCCAACAGGTAACGTTGATCATCAGGCATCACCGGCAGCAAGAAATCTACCTTGGCGGAGACGGTGTACATCTCTGGCAAGGGCGGCTGAAAATAAGCGATTAACGGCAGGGCAGCGCCGACTGGCAGCAGGTTGAGGGGCATGATGGCAGTTTGCTTTAGGGAATCATCGTCGTGGTGCAAAACCACCTCGCCCGAGACGTTCTCCACGGGCTCGTCGGTTTCGTTCGTCACCAGAACAAAGCACCATAACCCACCCAGTGAGTCCGGGTAACAATCGGGCGGCTGGATGCCAGCGAAAAACGGCGTCGCCGTGGGGGTCAGCTCAACCAGGGGCGTCGCTGTGGTGTCTGGCCCAGGGGTGATGGGAATCAGCAGAGTGGTGCCGGGGCCCATGGCGCGCGGGTTGATAGTGGGGTTGGCAGTCATGATCTGCTGCGGGCTGACGTTAAATCGCCAACCGATACTGTAAAAATCATCCCCTTCCAGCACCGCGTAATAAACTGGTGTCGGGGTTGGTGTAATGGTCGGTGAGGACGTTGGGGCGACATAATCGGTGGGCAAAGGTGTGGCACTGTGTGTTGAAGTGGGGTAGGGACGCAGGGTTGCATCACTGGTAGAGCTTGCTGCTGGGTGCTCATGAGCGGGTATTGGCGCGCAAGCTGGCAGGCCAAGCCCGGTCAGGATGAGTATTAACAGACTGAACAATAGAGCTTTTTGCATGCGGGGATTATACTCGCGTCGAAGATTGGCGGTAGAGAACGTGGTTTGCACCTAATTTGAATGGTTTTCCCGAGGTATCACTGTGCCAATTCACCCGTGAAGGCCAAAACTCAGCTATTATTCTGGTTTTTCGACGAATTGATCGCCCTGGCACAGCATCCCGGGGGATTCCACGCTGGCATAGCGCACACCGTCGATCAGGGGGCAGGGCAGGCCCTCCTGGATCAGGATGCACTCGGGATAACAGGTTTTTCCCTCCGGCAGAATGCGGAGGGTCAGCTCACCGGCAGATAGGTGCGCCCCCTTGGATGGCATAATCTCACAATCCAGGGTGATATCTGCCTTGAAGCGCGGGTAGCACAGACCGATTTTTTCTGCCGAGTCGACCTCCTGGCGCGCTGACAGGCTGATCAAGCTGAGGGGACGGGATGCAGATTTGAGCTGGCTGCCCTCTACACCCGAGACGTTGATCTTAACACAGGGTTGATCAAGAAAGAAGCAGGCTATTTTATAGGTGTTTTCCATGCTGACATTATACTTGTCTTCACTTTGAAATAATACACCCTGCACAACAAGATACTGGACCGTATATCCACATGAGAGTAAACAAAAGAGAAAGCTTCGCAAAATTTGACACAAGAATCACTCTGTGCTAAGATAGTTGAAAATCCTTTTATGAAAGCAGTTTCATAGCCCTTAAATTATTTACCTACCGTTATGAACGCTAAAACCAACCGTACACCCACCATTTATGACGTCGCCAAGGCGGCTGGTGTGTCGATTTCTACCGTTTCACGTGTGATCAACGCCAGTACCAGCGTCAGTGACGATACGCGCGAACGTGTGCAGGGTGCGATTGATCGCCTGGCTTTTGTTCCCAAGGCAGAAGCGCGTGCCCGGGCGATGAAGGATTTTGCCCGCATTGGTGTTCTGACGCCCTTTTTTACTGCACCGGCTTTCGTCCAGAGATTGCGCGGTGTGGCCCAAGGGTTGCTTTCAACCCGCTATGAGTTAACCATTTTTACAGTAGAATCCCTCGATCACCTCAATTATTACCTGGCAACGTTGCCTATCACCGGTCATTTGGAGGGACTGATTTTACTTTCATTACGCGTTAATGATGAATCGGCCAAAAAACTGAAAGATCACGATCTTGAAACCGTACTGATCGAATTTCCCCGTCATGACCTCAATACAGTAGAAATTGACGATGTGGCCGGGGGTGAGATGGCAGCTGAGTACCTGATCAGCAAAGGGCACGAGCGCCTGGCCTTTCTTGGTGACACAACCGACCTGGGCGCTTTTGCGATTTTACCTATCACCCTCAGACTGCGTGGATTTAAAAATGGGATCGAAAGAGCCGGCCTATCTTTACCAGATGCGTTTATCTGTACTTCGCACTGTTATGTCAAAGATACTGATCGGCAAATTGAGCCCGTATTGATGCAACCTGACCGCCCCACTGCCATCTTCTGCGCCACAGATCTGCAAGCCCTGGGTGTGGTCAACAAAGCCCGTGCGCTGGGACTGCGTGTTCCAGAAGATCTGGCTGTTTTAGGGTTTGACGACCTTGATTTTGCAGATTACGTGGGGTTAAGCACCATCCGCCAGCCCCTGGACGAATCGGGGCGTTTAGCAGTTGAGATCTTACTCTCTCGGATTAAAGATCCTGACCGTCCTCTGCGCCATGTCCGCCTGCCCCTCTCGATCGTTGAGCGGCAAACCACATAAACCAGCACGTCTCCGGGCGATGGTCATGCCTGATTGGGACAACATCCAAAAAACCCTTTGGTCATCGTCTCGGTTTCTAACCGATTAAGCGACACTGTTGGATCGTTATTATCCGGGTTGTTATGAAAAGGTATGTGATGTCATGATTGACGTGGTCACTTTGGGTGAATTATTGATCGATTTTGTACCCACAGTATCGGGGGTGATGCTCATCGAAGCACCGGCATTTAAAAAAGCGCCTGGAGGCGCGCCTGCTAACGTAGCAGCCGGGTTAGCAAAATTGGGTACCTCTTGCGCTTTCCTGGGGAAGGTAGGAGACGACGCGTTTGGCTGGTTTCTGAAAGCGACGCTGGATGCAGTCGGTGTGGATACCCGGGGGTTGGTATTTTCGCAAGAGGCGCGCACCGCGCTGGCTTTTGTCTCGCTGACGGCTGATGGCGAGCGGGAGTTTATGTTTTACCGCCATCCCAGCGCTGACATGCTCTTCACCCCTGAAGAGGTGGCTGTTGATCTTATTCAAGGCGCGAAAATTTTTCACATCGGTTCAATTAGCCTGATCAGCGATCCCGCCAGGAGCGCCACACAATTTGCTCTGCAGGTGGCTCGCCAGCAGGGCGTGCTCGTATCGTACGACCCGAACCTGCGCCTGGCACTTTGGCCCGATGCCCAGGCAGCCAAAGCTGGGATGCTAAGTATTTGGCAACAGGCAGATCTGATCAAGGTCAGCGAGGAAGAACTTTTATTCCTGACGGGTCTCGAGAACATCGACCGGGCTGTAGAAGCGCTTTGGCATGAGGATCTGCAATTGCTGGTTGTGACCCTGGGGGCGGAGGGCTGTCGCTATTACACCAACCAGAGTCAGGGTTCCGTGGAGGGCTTCAGCGTCCAATCTGTCGACACCACCGGTGCTGGTGATGGGTTTGTTGCTGGCCTTTTGATGGGCGTGCTTAAATATCCCGAGACATGGCATGAGGATAGCATGCTCAGGGAGGTTTGTCGTTTGGCCAACGCCGTGGGTGCGCTGACCACCACCCAGCGCGGGGCGATCCCAGCATTGCCCACAAAAGCACAGGTGGATGCTTTGATTAAATCAATTGGAAATTAACCGGATTGAACCTGTTTTATTGGTCGATCGAAAGAAGACGCTTGTGGAACCTATTAAGCAACTTGATCATGATTACGAGGCACAGCGTACACTGGAACGCATCCTCCCGCGGCTGAATGCCGAGTTTTCAGCCTATGCCAAACAAAATCCGTATGCCTGGGAAGCGTTTCAATTGCGTTTACAGCAGCACTTTCAGCGCTTGTTTCCAACCTTAATCCATCTTTATGGCAATCATTACGATTTTTTCTATCATCTCGAAAACTTGCTGAGGTTGATGGCTGCAGCATGGTCGTCCAGAGATCTCGAGTTGCAAGCCCTGGATACAGTCCGTGAAGAACAATTGCCCTGGTTCTTAGATCATCAAATGGTGGGTGGTGTCTGTTATGTTGACCTGTTTGCTGGCGACCTGGCCGGAATTCGCCGTAAAATCCCGTACTTCAAAGAGCTGGGATTGACCTATCTGCACCTGATGCCCCTCTTTCGTTGCCCAGAGGGCGAGAATGACGGCGGCTATACCATCAGCAGTTACCGGGAGGTTGACCCGCGCCTGGGTACGATGGCAGACCTGCGCACCCTGGCCGATGAATTGCGGGCCCACGGCATCAGCCTGGTACTCGATTTCGTTTTCAATCACACTTCCAACGAACATGAGTGGGCCTTAAAAGCACGGGCGGGTGAGCAGGACTATCGAAATTACTATCGTATGTTCCCCAACCGGGAGATGCCCGACGCTTATGAAAGACATCTGCGCGAAATTTTCCCGGACGAACACCCGGGTGCGTTTACATATTTTGACAACATCGAGCAATGGGTCTGGACCACGTTTCACAGCAACCAGTGGGACCTTAATTATGCTAACCCGGAAGTGTTCAACCAAATGGCCAACGAGATGTTGTTTTTGGCGAATCAGGGGGTGGACGTTTTGCGGCTGGACGCCGTGGCTTTTATTTGGAAAGCACTCGGTACACATTGTGAAAACCTGCCCGAAGCGCATTTAATCATCCGTGCGTTTAACGCCATTGCCAGAATTGCAGCACCAGCCCTACAGTTTAAATCTGAAGCCATTGTGCACCCGGACGAGGTAGCAAAATATATCCACCCCGACGAATGCCAGCTTTCATATAACCCCTTGTTGATGGCGCTGCTATGGAACAGCCTGGCCACCCGCAAAGTGGACTTATTGCATTATGCCATGTCCACCCGCTTTGCAATTCCTGAAGGTTGTGCCTGGGTGAATTACGTGCGCTGCCACGATGATATTGGGTGGACCTTCTCTGATGAGGACGCGGGTATTTTGCATATGAACGCCTTTGACCATCGCCAATTTCTAAACGCGTTTTATACCGGCGCCTTTGAGGGTAGTTTTGCCCGCGGCCTGCCCTTCCAGGAAAACCCTAAAACTCGTGATGCGCGCATTTCAGGCACCTGCGCCTCGCTGGCTGGCCTTGAAAAAGCCATCCTTGAGGAGACCGAAATTGAAGTCGACCTTGCCATTCGCCGGATTTTGCTGCTGCACAATGTGATTCTGTCCATTGGAGGGATCCCCTTGATTTACCTGGGTGATGAGGTCGGAACGCTTAACGATTATTCTTATCGGCAGGACCCGGCCAAAGCAAGTGACAGCCGCTGGGTACACCGTCCGATAGCCGATCAACAGCGCTATACCCTCAGAACCGACGCCCAAACCATCCCCGGCAAGATATTTCACAAACTCAAAGCTCTGATCGAGCTCAGAAAATCAACGCCAGAAATCCACCAGGGCGCTCCGGAATTCATCAACACAGGCAACCCGCATGTATTCGCTTATCGCCGATCGGGGGATCAAACCAGCATCCTGTTTCTGAACAACTTTAGTGATCGCCCCCAAACCATAGAGCGTCATGTGCTGAACCAGTCCGGATTTACCTTTCCTCTGGAGGACATGGTCAACGGGGACGTGCTTTCAGACGAAACCAGCCTGTACCTGGCGCCCTGTCAGTACCTCTGGCTGCGCGCTAAACGCTAAACAGACCTGAATGAGTCTTGATTTTTATGTGTTAATGCTCTCTATCAGGGGGACCAAACCGGGTCGTAATCTTGACCCGGGTGGTGGGTGAGCTGTTTCAGGTCTGCGCCAGGGAAAGTCATGATGTAGATATCTGAAAGGACGTCAAAATACCAATAGTCAAATGCCAGCCAATAGCCATCCGGTGAAACATTCACATGATCCATCAGGGGAATGTAATCCAGGCGTCCCCTGGGGATAATGACATATTCCTCAGCCTGACCGATATCCTCTATGCGCATACCATAAATCTGCCTGGAGGGGCTGCCCTCTCGCAAAGATTGACTGAAAAGGATCAGGCTGCCGTCATAATACCAGGCAGGGCTGGTGTTATCAATCACACCCGAGCGGGTAAACTGTTCCTGGTTTTCGCCATCGGCATCCATCAACCAGATTTGGGGCACACCCCGAAGCCGCACAAAAGCCAGTTGTTTGCCATCGGGTGACCAGGCTGGCGAGGAATCAGGGTATCGTTCTTGGGACAACCTGACGGTCTTCAAGTCATGTAGGTTAAGCTTGACCACCTGGCTGCGCCCGTTAATCAGGGTTGTGTGGGCAATCCACTCCCCATCGGGCGACCAGGCCGGGTCGAAGTCACCCTCTAAGGAAGCGGGCAAGGACGTTATTATCCCGCTGTCAACGTCAATGATCGCTAAACGAGAGCCAGGATAACTCCTCCGCTTGGATGGACAGGGTGAAGTAAATACAATCTTTTCACCGGTTGGCGACCAATTTGGCTGGCAGGCACCATCTTCAAGCCCAGTCAGCTGGGTTACCGACCCGCTGAGCACATCAACCAGGAAAATTTGTGGAACCCCCAAGCGATCTGAAACAAAAGCAATATGGCCTCCGCCGCCGCCAATGGGCGTGGGAATAGGGCTTATTTCGGGTTCGACCATCGTCGCGCCCTGGTTTTCACTTAATGGGGCGAGCGTCGGCTGGCTGCCTGGTTCCTCGAACTTCAAGGGAGGTTCCGCACTTTTTGAAGACGCATTGGTAAGCATCAGCGCTGGCGCTGATGGCCGATCGGCAAGAAACAGGCTTTGCAGGCCTGGTGGCTTTTGAAACGCTAACCAGATGAATACCCCCAGCAAAATAATAATGGCGCCGAAAATTGACCAGACTGGATCGCGCTGAGAAAACCAATTTGTCAGTTTCGTCCGGCCTGCCCAAAGGCGTTCCCACAACTTACTTCTCTTTTGAAGAGATGTAACCGAAATCGAGGTTTGATCTAAAGGCGGTAGGCGGGTCTCCTGCTGCTTTTCTGGAAGGAGTGCATCACGGGCAGCGATCAATGCACCCTTCATCTCAGTAGCTGACTGCCAGCGGTCTTCAAGGTGCAATCGAAGTGCTTTTTCAACCACTGTTGCAGTCAGCCGGGTAAGGTTTGGCTGGTAACTTCGCAATGGCGAAAGCTGTTCTTTACCGATGAGCCGGCTCAGACTGTTTTCAGGTGGGTACCCGGTCAGGGCAGTATACAGGGTGGCCCCCAGCGAGAAAATATCCGAACGATGGTCCAGTGCATCTCCGCCAAACTGTTCAGGAGGAGAAAACCTTAGCTCTGATGCTTGCAACGATGAAGGCACCATTTGGTGTGTTGAAGCACTGTCAACATCCCCCAAGGCGACCAGGATGATTTCACCAAAGGCGTTAAATTTGATGTTTATCGGTTTAATTTTATTGTGCAAAACAGGGGGCATCTGGCTGTGAAGATAAATTAATGCATTACAAATTGCGATCCCAATCTGAAGGCCTTCCATTTCAGTCGGCCGTTCATCTTTGGATAACCATTCCTGTAAATTCCCCCCATCAATGTATTCATTAACCAGGTATTGCCCCTGGCCTTCAATGGAAAAATAATCAAATAAAAGCGCCAAATTTGGATGCCTGAGGGATGCTAACACTCTGGCAGTTTGTTGAAATTGTTGAAAAGCTTCATCAGTGTAATTTATCCGCTCTTTAATCGTTACGCTCACATCCAATTTTTCATCAACCGCGCGATAGACAGCTTCGATACCCTCCTCGCCCATGAGATCAAGAATGCGATAACGATTGTGTAAAAGATCGCCGTTTTTTAAAGCCATTGTCTTGTAAAACCTTCTGCCAGCAAAGAAAGCATCAACACAATAATTATACGGCTAATTCTAAACGATAAAATACGCTATAATTTATTTAATTAATGGAAGTTGTATATGCCTCAGCTTGATATTCGATCAACAGTCTTTACCGCGGTGATCATCATGGGTGTTGCCGCGATTTTAACGCTAATATTTGGTGCCAATCACCTGATTAAAGGTCGGAAAATCCCATTTTTTGGAAAGCGGCAAGCGCGCATGCGTCGGGGCTGGCTACTGATTATCATCGCTTTATTGCTGATTCCGCTGTCCTGGGCAACGTTCAACTATGCTGAACCAGCCGTGTACGTGTTTATCTCACCTTCGCCAACTGCCACACAAACGCCGACCATCACCCTCTCCCCCACCATGACCATCACGCCTTCGATTACATTGACCCCAACCATCACCGACACGCCCTCAGTCACCAGCACGCCCAACTTGCCTGCCGAGGTGGAGGGGGACTTTGTAGCGGAAGTTGACCCCAACCCCGATACCGTATTCAGTCCGATTATCTTTGCTCAAAGAATTGACGCCGAGTGGCAGCCGATTAACCCAGCAGATGAATTTGACAACCCGGTTGGTCAGTTGTTTGGTACTTTCAGTTATAACGATATGGCTGTCGGTTCCCAGTGGAGTGCGCTGTGGTATTGGGAGGGAGAGCTGGTGTACTTCCAGACGCGGCCCTGGATGGATGGCACTGGCGGGTACGGCTATACCAATTGGGATCTCCTCGATGAGCAATGGCGCCCGGGTATTTACGAAGTACAGCTCTTTGTGGGCACCCAGTGGAAGGTCAGCGGGTCTTTCACTGTCAGCGGAGAAATTGCATCCTCAACCCCGTCGGCTACTGCCACACGCACCCCGACGGTTACGTTAACCCGGCCCCCTACGCAAACCGGCACCCCTACGCTGACACCCACCCGTACAAATACGCCGTTACCAACAGATACTCGTTGGCCAACAGCTACCATAACCTTAACGCCGACGCCATCCCGCGTTCCAAGAGAATAACCTCCACAAGCATCAGCTTAATAAACTGCCATGCCTTTGGCAGCACCCATAGCTTTGGCGACCTGTGCCGCCACCCGGGCGTTATTTTTCAGCAACGCTAGGTTGACACGTAAACTCTCGCCACCAGTCAATTCATTGACCCGCTGGAGCAAAAAGGGCGTCACCGCCGCACCCCGGAATCCAGCCGTATGCGCCTCCTTCAACGCTCTCTGGATGGCTGTTTCCATTTCATCGGCTGGCATGGCCAGCTCTACCGGGGGCGGGACGACCAGCAGCACCGCACGCTGCAAGCCGGCCTCCCAGGCGGACAGGGCAATTTGAGCGGCTGCTTCGGGGGTATCCACGCGCAGATCAACCGGCAAGCCGCTGGTGCGGGTGAAGAACCCGGGCAACTCATTTGTCCCATAACCGATCACCGGCACCCCCTGCGTTTCCAGCACCTCGCGGGTGGCGGGCAGGTCGAGGATAGCTTTGGCCCCCGCACATACCACCACCAGTGGCGACCTGCCCAGTTGAACTAAATCGGTAGAGATGTCGAAGACCGAGCCGCGGTGCACGCCGCCGATACCGCCGGTGGCAACCACGCGGATGCCGGCTTTTTCAGCCGCGAACAGCGTGGCCGCTACCGTGGTGCCCCCGCTCAGTTTCCCGGACAGGGCGATGCCGAAATCGCGCAGGCTGATCTTGCGCGTTTCCTCCATCTCGCCCAGCGCGGTGATCTGCGCCTCGCTCATCCCAACGTGCACCTTACCCTCCAGCAGGGCGATCGTGGCAGGTGTGGCGCCCTGGGCGCGCACTTCGGCTTCCACATCCCGTGCCAGCGCCAGGTTGTGCGGGTGAGGCAAGCCGTGGGTGATCACCGCCGATTCCAGCGCCACAACGGGCAAGCCCAGGTTGCGGGCATGCAGCAGGTCGGAAGAGAGGACAAACGAGGGAGGTAAGGAGGATTTCATTCGATTAACATCCTTTCACAAGCATCATTAATACTCAATTTGATGGTTAATAAGATTACCCGCCCCGGCAAGCGATGTGCAGGCTATTTTCCAGTCCGTACCCACAGAGCCCGCCCATCGGTGCTGATCTGTACCCAGCCATGGTTCCCGCCCGTCACCAACGGGTAGCCCGCAAAGACAGTTTGCAGGGCGGGTGCCTTAGTGCTTTCAATGGGCAGCAGGATCACCTGGGGTGCCCAGGCTGTGATCTGCTCAAGCGGCAAGTCAAACGCTCCCAGCCCAGTCGGCAGGAACAGCGCGGATGGCGGCATCGGCACTGCCAGCCAGTGATCACCGACTTTGCCCGTGGGAATCAGCGCGCTGAAATCCCCCCAGGCCAGCCACAGCACCACACCGCGTTCGCCCGTCCAGAGGGCTTTAATTTGAAGCCCATCCCCAATATCCAGCCGGTAGCCGCTGTCCAGCGGATGCACGGGCACGCCCTTTTCCATCAGCAGGGCATACACGGTACGGGTGGCCTGGTTCGTTTCCGGGTCCGGACCCCACAAGACCGCCTCAATGGGGACTTTCTTGATCACGCCGAGTAATCCGAGCAGGTCTTCACGCTCTGCACTGCCGACGATAAGCAGATCCAGGCGGCGCTGCCCCGCCGGGAGCATTTGGCCCAGCGCCTGGTTGAGTGCCGAAGTGCTCTCACCCCCGCCGATCAAAACAGACCTGCCATGCGCGGTTTGTATCAACACCGTGCCCTGGGTGTCCAGCAAGGTCATATGCAGCCGTCCATCCGGCGCGCTCAGTACACGGCTCCAAACAAAAAATGTCAAACCAGTTAACACCAGTAAGCCGACCTGGGGGGATACTATTTTCCCAACGGTTTTTTTGCGCGCCTCGCGAGGTGTGAGGGTCAGCAGGAATAAAACCCCATAAAACACGACCAACCACAATACATGAAAATCTGGAACAACCACTTCGCTGACGGGCAGGCAGGCCAGCCAGGTCACTATGCGGATGGTGTAACGCACAAAGGGCACGCTGATGACCACCAAAACCTGACCCAATCCTGGTAAGACCAACCCCGCCAGTAAGGTCAATCCGC
>JAAYKH010000086.1 GCA_012522475.1 Chloroflexota bacterium
GCGGTATGGTAATTTGAATAATCCTAGGAACGTGTGGCTTGTAATCGGCTCTGGGTTCCGAGATGGTTTTATCCATTTCGTCCATAATATGCAACCTGCCTACTCGGGCTTGTTCCAAAGCTTCTTCCAGTACCTGGTAAGGAAGTCCGTCTACTTTGATGTCCATCTGGGCAGCAGTAATCCCGTCGCGGGTTCCTGTTACCTTAAAATCCATATCTCCCAAGTGGTCTTCGTCTCCCAGAATATCAGAGAGTATGGCATATTTTTTACCGCCCGGTTCTGAAATAAGTCCCATGGCAATACCGGATACAGATTTTTTCAATTTGATACCGGCATCCATCAAAGCCAGTGCGCCTGCACAGACAGAGGCCATAGAAGAAGATCCGTTAGATTCTAAAATATCCGAGACTACACGTACGGCATACGGATTGGCCTCACCTACAGGAACCATGGATTTCAAAGCACGGTGTGCCAGGTTACCATGTCCTACTTCACGACGGCCTACGCCACGTGTTGGGCGTGCATCTCCGGTAGAGAAAGGAGGGAAATTATAATGCAGGACAAATTGCTCTGTACCTTGTATAAGTACTTCGTCCATTTCTTTCATGTCCAGCTTGGTTCCCAAGGTAACCGTTGTGAGGGACTGTGTCTCGCCTCGGGTAAAAACAGCAGATCCGTGAGCCATGGGCAGGTAGTCAATCTCGCACCAGATGGGACGGATATCGGCCGGTTTGCGACCGTCCAGACGAATGCCGTCGTTCAGGATCATCTGGCGCATGGCCCGTTTTTCCACGTCGTGGTAGTACCGCGACACCATCATTTCTTTCTCTTCCAGTTCTTCTTCGGGGAGGGTTTGCAGGAACTCTTCCTTAAGTGCATCAAAGGCTTCTGTGCGCGTGTGCTTGTCATGGCCGGACTTGGCTATGGTGTAGCAACGCTCGTAACAAAACTCTTCAACCGCTTTGCGCAGGTCTTCGTCGTTTTCTTCGTGGGAATATTCGCGTTTTACAGTTTTCCCCGTTTCTTCCATCAGTTCCATTTGGATCTTGCAATGCTTTTTAATTTCTGCATGTGCAAACTTTATGGCGTCCAGCATTTCTGCTTCGCTTACTTCTTTCATCTCGCCTTCTACCATCATGATGTTATCATAGGTAGCGCCTACAATAATGTCCAGATCGGCTTCTTTAAGCTGACAGAACGACGGATTAATCACAAATTCTCCATTAACGCGTCCTACGCGAACTTCGGAAATGGGTCCGTTAAAGGGAATGTCGCTTACGGCAAGGGCTGCCGACGCAGCCAATCCGGCTAAAGCATCGGGCATGATGTCCTTTTCTGCCGAGATCAGAAATACGTTCACAAATACCTCTGCGTGAAAATCTTCGGGGAATAAGGGACGAAGCGCCCGGTCAATCAAGCGGGAGATAAGGATTTCATAATCCGAGGGACGTCCTTCGCGTTTCATAAAACCACCCGGATACCTTCCGGCAGCAGCAAATTTTTCTTTGTAATCTACGGAAAGCGGCATGAAATCCGTATCGGGCCTTGCTTACTTTGCACAGGTGACAGCTGCCAGCAGCATGGTACCACCCATTTTAACTACTACGGAACCATCGGCCTGCTTGGCCAATTTTCCGGTTTCGATTTCGATGGTTCGGCCATCATCCATAGTGATGACCTTCTTAATTATCTTCATGTATTATTTCGTTTGCAAAAATTTCTAAAAAAAGGCTGATCTCCATGTAGAGAGTGCAGCCTTTGTTTGGTGAATGCAAGGAAGCAGATGCTCCACTGCATGTGTCAGCTATTTCCGGAGATTGAGCGCCTTAAGGATGGAACGGTATCGCTCAATGTCGGTTGCCTTCAGGTAATCCAGTTGGCGGCGACGTTTACC
>JAAYKH010000051.1 GCA_012522475.1 Chloroflexota bacterium
AAAAGGTTGCGATGTCATCATCAGGGACATAACTATCAAAGATTTTTACCTGCTGCTCTAGCCCTAAGGCTTCAATTTGTTTCAGGTAGTTTGTTTTCTCATCCCAAAATTCGCCCACAATCAATAACTGTACTTTTTCTCCCTTGTCTATAATGATTTTCAGTGCGTCAATCAGCACTCCCAGCCCTTTATAAGGTCTAATTAATCCGAAATGGAGCAAGACCAGTTGTTCAGTCAACAGGCCGAGACTTTGACGGGTCTCTGGCTGAGTTAACACAGTAGGTTTGAAGGTATGAAATATCGGTAAAGGTGCCACCCAGATGTTTTTTGCCCCTGGCAGCAGGCTCAACAAGCGCCCTTTTTCCTTTTCTGTCATCACGACATAGCGGTCTGCTTTTTCCAGCGCCCGACGCGCCAGCCATCGATCTAGTGGGCGCGCTTCGTGAGGCAGAGTGTTGTGGATCAGAATGGTCACTGGGATACCGCGGCGTTTAAGCCGGATTGTTAGGAAGCGGAATGCTGGCCCCCAGATTGTCACCCACCAGGGGATAATCACCTGCTGGGGCTGGAAGTCCAACAGGGCTTTAACTGACCTATACCAGGATATGGGGTTCAGCGGAGTTAACAGGTATTCCGCATCCACACGTTCGCGGCCCGGGCTGTCATCTTTGTCGTTCTCACCCGGGTAGAGCCAGGCGGGATACTGCTTTTTAAATGACACCACTTGCACATCGTGCCCGGCTTCGATCAATTTCTTTGCCAGCAGGGTCGTGAAATGCGCAATGCCGCCGCGGTAAGGGGTGACCGGACCGGCTAACCCAATCTTCACTGCGACCCTCCAGCTAATGGCACACCAATTGAAATTATTTGATTAGATGTAAAAGCAAGTTTACCCATGAGTATCTCGTTTATACCTTTTCTTCTCAGGAAGGATCTGCTCAAATTTTACCATTATCTTTCCTAAAGCCAGAAAGTTCAATAAACATTTGACAATCTCATGGCATGCTGATAACTATTGAAAAACTAGTTACTCTTGATATAACACCCTTTTATATGGGCTTTTAAGTTACTTTAGAAAAAAATCAAAGCAGATCATTTTACCTGACAAATTCATAGATCTGTATCGTTGGGCCTGTAAACCGTTCCTCAACGGTGAGATTTAAATGGTTTTGAATTGAAAAAATGATATCGTCCATTCGATCGAATAAAGTTTTTGCAGGGCGTGTTGGAGAAAACTCCGCAATTAAACGGTGTTTTTCTCTGATGTTTTCGTATACGGCAACCATCTCAGCATATCGTTCAGGTTCAGCAAAATAGCGGTCATACATTTGAGAAGATAGAACGATATAATCAAAATATTTTTCATTAGAGAGTTCTTTTTCGGATAAAAAAATGGGTTGTCCCGGCAAGAAGGGTGTATACCCTTCAAAAAGACTATTCTCGGGCGTAATGCCGTTTTTATTGCAATAATTTAAGGCAACTTCGCGAGTATCCGAAAATGTCATTGCAACTGAAGTGTGTAGAGTTGTTACAAATTGGACAGCAAAAAAGATTGAAATTGATAACAATATGATCAATTTCAACTTTTTATGTTCTTTTACTTTGAATAACAAAAATGATATCCCCATGGCAGTTAGAAAAAGCGGCGTTATATACATTGGTAAAGCCCATCGTTCCCAGTGCAGAGAAAGAACGCTAAGCACAATCCAATAAACTATTCCGTATAAAAGAATGCTTTGAGATTTGTCCTTATTTTTTATTAAGGCATATATTCCACTGCCAATAAAGAGAATTATCAGGATATTGGTCCATGAGATAAATGATTGTCCATAAAAAAGCAGGTTGCCAACCCAGCCCAAACCGTCGGCACCGAGATGTGTAGTCCTAGACTCGCGCAAAAGCGCCTCAAGCACCTGTTGATACTCGATAAATATGTAGGGCGCCACAATAAATAACGCGATGATGAATAAAATTGAAACCTTCACCAATCTTATAGCTAAAGGCCAAAACATCGTTTTTTTGAAACGCTCATGGTTTTGAAAGTGATTAATAATAATGCCGGTCCACACAATAACTAAAGTGATTAATCCGGGGTACTTTTCGGCTGTTGTTATGGCTGCAAATATCGTTGCTAAATAGATTGAGAAATTATTACCCCGCTTCAAATACCTTATCGTAAAGTAAATCACCGCCAGTGTAAACAAAGTGATCGGTATATCCGGTGTAACGTAGAGTGAATGTAGTACGTATGAGGGAAAAAGAGCAAAAACCAGTGCAGCTGAAAAACCAAATTTTTTGTGAAATTCATTCCCAATTTTGTAGGCGAGGACAGGAATTAATGCCCCCATTGCAGATATTAAAAAGCGTGCATAAGCATAAAAACTCAGATAATACTTTGGGAAAGCCTCGCCTAAATTCGTTCCAAAGCGAATAAAACTTAAAAGGTTTAAATAGAAGAAATTTGTTGAATATAAAATCTGGTTTGGCCGATTAAAATTTCCAGAATTTAATGTCTTTGCCAAAGTCATATAGAAAACTCGATCAACGATCACTGCCTCGTCAGGGTGAGTTAATAACGGAAAACCGTGCTTGATACCAATTATTCTGACAACTAATGAGAACAAAAAAATTGAAACTAATATAAGTATTTCTCGTCTAGCAATAGTTGTGAATATCGCTTTGAGCTTACTCTTGGCCGTTTTCAAATTCTTGCTAATTGTATAATTCATGGCATTCTCATTATAATCGGAACTTTAATATCTAAAGCCAATTTGACCTTTATAAGCCTATCATCATCTTGTGGTTATTAATCACCGATCAACAACACTAAGCTCATAAATCACCACCCCCTCATGCACATACACCTCCCGTATGCCATCACACCCGGCCAGTACGTTCGGCTGCAGGCTCCCTACTCCTTGTCGCAGGTAGATCCAGTCCAGTTCGGCCTCCTCAACCAGGTTCCAAAACACCTCCGAACAACCGGTGATAGCGCTGGCAGCTTCGCCCCAGCCGCGCAGTTCTTCCGCCCAGGCCCGATCGGTAGAAAAACCATAAAAGATCGTCGGCACCAGCGCCCAGCGCCCGGTATAGGGCAAAATCCACCCGCCGCCATCCACGCCACGAAAAACCTGCGTTTGCCAGTGAACAGTGTTGATATAAAAACGCGCTTCTGGTGGTGTGTTTTCTGCAATCCAGTTCAGGCCTGCCAGGTCTGCTTCGTTCACCAGCATCGTAACAGGGTTGATGCTGTCCCGGTTTTTCAAACTTCCCCATCCGACCCAACCCAAGACAACCAGCATCATTAAAAGCGTCCCAATCCAACGCTGCTCGAGCAATTTTCCCAGCCAACCTGCAGTTTGCCAAAAGAACCACGCGGCCAGCAGCACAAGCGGGATGAACAAGACTATCGCAAAGTGATCCGGCCTGAAGGGGCGCAACGTCACCCCCCACGGCAATGCCATCAGCGCCAGGGACAGGCTCCACAGAGCAAACCCCAGGTTGCATCGTTTGATGATCGCCAGCAGCAGGCCCAGCCCAGCCGGCAACAGCAACCACTGATTGCTGACTGGCCCTAAAAGCTGCCAGATATAACCCGCACCGCCACTGGTGAGAAGCGTTGTAACACTCTCAGGAAAGCTGGTATCAACACGCGGGTTACTGGCAGAAAACTCAGCCACCCGCCCCAGCCAGGGGGCGGCCAGCAGCAATCCACAAGTTGCGCTGTTCAAAATCCCGGAAAGCTGCAGCAATGTCTGGGGCAAGCGTTGCCAGCCTCTTACCAGGTGCACAAGCAGCAGCAGACCCAGGAAAACCGCCAGAAGCATGGCCGCAAAATAATGACTGAGCAAAAGTCCGGCTGTCAGCAAAGCCAGGGTTAGTGTGCTGCTCCAGGCATTTTTCCCGCGCACAATATCAAGCGCTTGCGCCATCACCAGCGGCAGTAAAACCAGCCCCGTCAGCAGGGTATACCGCCCCCAGCTCAGGTAATAAGCTGGCATCCGGGTGGCAAAGCTGACCAGCAACGCCGCCGTCAGGGCTGGGCGCCAGTTGCGCCACAGGGCTTTCCCCAGGGCGTAGATTGAAAGCCCAACTGCCGCGTTCAGCACCTGCCCCAGGATGAGCATCGCCCGTCCGGTGGGTAAACCGCTGAGCGCAGTGAAGAGTCCGGCCACCGCGTGATACCCGAAATGATAATAAAAAGGTACCGGCAGATAGGGGCTGAGATCATCCGGAAGGCCGCCGTTTTCGATAATTGCGTTGATGATCATGAAGTGATGTTGTGAATCCACCCAGTTGGGCAACAATAAATCTCGCGCCTGGTACAACCGCCAGGCGATCGCCAAACCGAGGATAGCCAACCCAACTGCCAGATGCAGGTGCTGGCGACGCGATAGTTGAAACCCTTGCTTAATCAAACCGCCCGTCGTCAGGAGAGTGCAAGCGATCATCAGGATTGCCACCAGGGCAGTAGAAAAACGAAAACTGAACACAAAACCCGCCAACGCCAGCAAGGGGATCGTCGCCAGGCTGACACCGATCGCCTGGCCGATTGAGACCAGCGGGTCCTCTTGCCGCTGCCCCAGCCAGGCCCACCAGGCCAAACCGGGCAGGAACAGACCCGTAAAAGCCAGAATGGTCACAGGCGAATCACCCCCGTGGTATCAACAGTGGTTAACATTTCTTGAACGCTAATCCCCAAACCAGGGTGGATAACATCGGGCGCGATTTCATTAAGAGGCACCAGCACAAAGGCGCGCCCAACCATGCGCGGATGGGGAATTTGCAAATCAAGGCTTGTCAACACCCGGGAGCCATAAAAGATGATATCCAGATCAATCACCCGCGGACCGTTTAAAATCAACTTCTCTCGTCCCATTTTCTTTTCTATGCGCTTTAAAAAACGCAACAGAGCACGGGGTTGTAGCCATGTGCTTACCTCGATGACCTGGTTGAGAAAGTCCGGTTGCTGCGTATAACCCCACGGCGGGGTGCGATACACCGAGGACGCCTGAAGGATGGCCACTTTACGGCGTAAAAGCGCTTTGGCGGTCTGCAGGTTGGCCGCACAATCGCCAACATTGGTGCCCAGGGCAATAAAAACCGTTTCAGTCTTTCTCATTGCACCTCAAGAATATTCAGAAAGTCTGCCAATAGGCCGTAAGCTGTGGTTTCTGGCCCGGGGTTATATTCCAAAATACCCAGCCCTGGCAGCACATCCAGTTTAAATTGGCAGTAAGAACTGGTACCATTTACGGCATACAGGGGCGATTCTGGCCCTACACGCTGCGGGGAAACCCGGGCCACCAGGCCGTTAGGGCTATGTTCTGCCGAGCAGACCAGCTTCCAGCGTTCGCCGGCCAACTTGGCCTCAGCCAACATTTCCGGCGTGATGCCGCGAATGCCGGTACGGTCGACCTCCTGCGGGGTCAGGGGGATTCCCATGAGCGCGGTCACCAGGGCAGCCACCTTGATAGCGGCATCCCACCCATCTACATCATTGCTGGGGTCGGTCTCGGTGATGCCGATGGAGCGCCCATAATCCAGGGCTTCCTCGAAGGTTTTGCCGGCCTCCATCAGGCCCAACAGCAGGTTGGTACAGGAATTAAGGATGCCCTCAAAGCCCAACAGGTTTGCGCCCACCAGCGGTTGACGAAAGAGGCTGAAGATCGGCGCACCATCCATAACAGCCGATTCAAACATAAAGCGGAGCCCCTGTTGTTTTGCCAGTTCAGTCAGCGCCTGATAGCCATGCACCACCGGGCCCTTGTTGGCGGTGATTACATGCATCCCCGCACTTAGCGCGGTTTTGATAGTCTGCAGGGCGGGCTGCCCGCGATGAGGGTCTACCGGGGTGACTTCGAACATAAACTCTGCCGGGCAGGTGCGGATGAAAGTTTGGGCTTCTTCAGGCGGGTCAACCGTGCTGAGCGCATCCAATTTTTTGCCGGTCTCGTATACATCCAACGCCGCTTCCAGGTTAAGGCCCTCCGGGTTAATGGCCGCACCGTGCGACCCGGTGATGATGCCCGTAACTGTTGCGGAAACCCCATAGCGCACGGCCAATTCAGGCGCTTTTTTGAGCAGCAGACGCGCAAAAGCCTGCCCCACATTGCCAAAGCCGACCAGGCATAAACGATGAACCTTGGGCATGTTTCGCTCCTTTTTGAATAATGTTCAAGCAACCTAATTTAACCACAGAATTCAAAAAGGTACCAATGACAAGAGGTGGTGAGTGGTGAATGGTGAATGGTGAGTGGTGATCCCACTTCGCGAAGGTCCGCCCCTACGATGGGGTTAACGATGTCAACCCAGGTGATCGCGCGGTGTGACCCGGCGGCGTTCAACCCCCGTCCCCGGTCTCCCGTCCCCCCACTCACCAAAAACCGGAAACACCTGTGTGATCCGACGCAACCCTCAGAATGGTTTATAATTAAACTGATGTTATTATCCGAAGGGGATGAACCATGCAGAAACTGCTCACCCATTACCTGGAAGCCATCGCGGCGACGACCCAACGGGGCGATGCCCGCGAAGAATCCTATTACCCTGCGCTGGAAACCCTGTTTTCTAACTTTCCGCTTGAAAAAGGCCGGGTGACCAATGTGACCACGCTGCCGAAACAGACCGAAGCCGGCAACCCCGACTTTCGCGTTTGGGACGGCGACCATTTCATCGTCGGTTATATTGAAGCCAAAGCCCCAGGGACCAACCTGGACCAGGTTGAAACCAGCGAGCAGTTAGAACGCTACCTGAACACCTTCCCCAACGTGATCCTCACAGATTTTTACGAGTTTCGCCTGTACCGCGACGGCTCGTTAATCGACCGTGCGCAGATCGGCCGGCATTTCACAGCAAAAACGCTCAGGTCCACACCCGCGCTTGAAAATATTGACGCGTTCGAAAAGTTAGCAAACCGTTTTTTCTCATTCAAACTCCCCAAAGCCTTCACGGCTGAGACGCTGGCAATTGAGCTGGCAAAGCGCACCCGTTTCTTGCGTGACCAGGTGGTCGCAGAGGAGCTGCGTGAATCGGAACGGGGTATGGGCGCAATTTACGGTTTTTACGAAGCTTTTCAGAAATACCTGATCACCAGCCTGACCCCTCAGCAATTTGCCGATCTGTATTCCCAGACGATCACCTACGGGCTGTTTGCCGCACGCACCCGGGCTAACAGCAATTTCAACCGCAAGATAGCCTTTGATTACATCCCCCAAACGATCGGCATCCTGCGGGATGTGTTCCAGTTTATCTCCCTGGGCAATCTCTCCGCTCAGATGGAAGTGATCGTGGATGATATCACCGCGGTGCTGAATGCAGCCGATATCAACAGCATTCTCGACCAGTATTATAAGGAAGGCCGCGGCGAAGACCCCATCGTGCACTTTTACGAAACCTTCCTGAACCAGTACGACCCATCCACCCGCGAGCGGCGCGGCGTGTATTACACCCCCGAGCCGGTGGTGAAGTACATCGTGCGCTCGGTGCACAGCCTGTTGAAGACCCGTTTTGGACTGCGCGACGGGCTGGCCGACCCATCCGTGACCGTGCTGGACCCGGCAGCCGGCACCCTCACCTTTCCTGCCGAGGCGATCAAACTGGCGGTGCATGACTATGTGGAAAAATACGGCGAGGGCGGAAAGAAGGAATTCATCCGCAACCAGATCCTCAAAAATTACTACGCGCTGGAATTGATGATGGCGCCCTATGCCATCGGGCATATGAAGATCAGCTATCTACTTGAGTCGCTTGGCTATCAACTGCAGGAGGACGACAGCTTTCAGCTCTACCTGACCAACACGCTGGAGATGGAAGAAATCGAACAGATCAGCATCCCCGGCATCAGCGCCCTCAGCGAAGAAAGCCGGCTGGCGGGAAAGGTGAAGCGCGAGCCGATTTTGGTGATCATGGGCAACCCGCCCTATTCGGGGATCTCATCCAACCGCAACGCGTGGACGGAAACGCTGCTGAAGGAAGACGTGGACGGCGCCCAGAACTATTACACTGTGGACGGAAAACCGCTGGGCGAGCGCAACCCCAAAATGTTGCAAGATGATTACGTCAAGTTTTTGCGCTTTGCGCAGTGGAAGATCCACAAAGCCGGGCAGGGGATGGTGGCGATGATCACCAACCACAGCTATTTGGATAACCCCACCTTTCGCGGCATGCGCCAGTCGCTGATGAAGACCTTTGATGAAATTTACATCCTCGACCTGCACGGCAACAGCCTGAAAAAGGAAACTGCCCCCGATGGCAGCCGGGATGAAAACGTGTTTGATATCCGTTTGGGTGTAGCAATTGTTTTTCTCATTAAACAAAATAAAGCCACTAAAACTAAAAAAGCGGTCAGACATACTGATTTATTTGGGGTACGAAATAAAAAATATGATTATTTAACTGAGAACCAACTTAATACAACCCCATGGAAAGAAATTCATCCACTATCAAAATTTTATGTTTTCAT
>JAAYKH010000052.1 GCA_012522475.1 Chloroflexota bacterium
CGCAGCCCTTTTCTGAGGTCAATACCGAACAAACTGAGGAGAATGGCTGGGACATTGTCCGCCGCCCCACCGGTGGGCGGGCAATCCTCCACGTGGATGAGCTGACTTATTCCGTAATCACACCGCAAAATGAACCACGGGTGAAAGGTGGCGTGTTGGAAAGTTATTTGCGCCTGTCTGAAGCACTGCTCCAAGCATTACGTTTACTGGGATTGAAACCGCGAGCCAATGAGCTGCCTGCCACCCAAAATTCAAAATCGCCCAATCCGGTCTGTTTTGAAGTCCCTTCAAACTACGAAATTACCGTCAACGGCAGGAAACTAATTGGGTCTGCCCAAGCACGCCGAAAAGAAGGGCTCCTGCAGCATGGTGCGCTGCCCCTGTACGGCGACCTAACGCGCATTGTCACTGCACTGAATTTCCCAGACAAGGCTGCAAAAGACAAAGCCAAAGAGCGCTTATTAGCCCACGCAACCACAGTTGAGCGTGAAACAGGGTCGATGCTGTCATGGGAACAAGCCAGCCAGGCCTTTCAAGAAGCGTTCAAGCAGGTTTTAAATCTTCACCTGGAACCAGCCGACCTCACCAACCAGGAAATCACACGTGCTGAGGCGCTTATTCACGAAAAATATGCCCACCCTGCCTGGACTGAACGGATTTGAGGTTGTAATGAAACCGTTTATTTTCCAAAAGTCACGCTCCTGGCAACTGTGGCTGGCCATGGTGATCCTGCTGGTACTGCTCAGCGCTTGCTCAGCTGATCAGCCGCCGACGATCCCAACATCAACAGACACTCCCACACATAAATCGACGATCACACCGACGCGCAGTGCCACACCCAGGCCAACAGCTACACCCACCCTGCCACCCTTGGGTGAAACAGGCAATCCCGTCACGATGGGCTTTGTCCTTGGACAGGACAATTCTGCCTCCAACGCGGTTGAAGATCTCGTTGATGTATTAAGCCAGGACACTGGCTATGTGATGGAAGCCTTGCTTTACCCGGATTTTGAATCCCTTTCAAGGGATATCGCCAATGGCAGCGTTCATCTTTTCTGGCTTTTCCCCCTTGAATACCTGTACTTGAATGAACAGGGTTATGCTGATGTCGAATTAATGACCAATCACCAGGGCGTTTTTTCTTATGGAATTCAATTTATTGCTAACATCCATAGCGGCTTTACCCTCTTTTTTAACCCTGAAACTGGTGAAACCTACGGTGATATACTGGATGCTCTGCAACAATTGTCGGGCACCCGACCCTGCTTCATTAACCCGCATTCAGTCTCAGGGTATTTTATACCCTTGGGGTTGTTGGCCAACACCAGCACGCCCACCCTCGAACCCGTGTTCACCTATCATTACAACGCCATAATCCGGGCACTTTATATTCATGGCATCTGCGATTTTGGTGTTACTTATGCGCTGACGGGCAACCCGCTGACTTCCAGTGACATCCTGCAAAATCTGCCCGATGCACAAAACCAAATTTACACCATCTGGCAAAGTGAAGGCCTGATCCCCAATCTCAGCCTGTCTGCAGCGCCCAACCTGCCCGTCTTCATACGCTTCCGTATCACAGAAGCTTTACTCCGCATGGCAGAGGGCACAGAGGGATTAGGCCAAATCAGTGCAGCCCTTGTCTATCAGGTTGAAGCCCTTCAGTCTGTAGAAGACCACTTTTATAACCCGTTACGTTCTGCCCTACAGCCCTTGGAACTGGATCTGCCAACCATCATTTTTGAATCGTCACCACAATGACCCGCCTAAAAAAGTTTTTTCGGATCATAACCCATATCTGCCTCTACAGCGCCATCGGCAGCTTCCTCCTCATTGGCCTGGTACGGGCAGGCGTATTAATACACAGCCGGCCAAAGACCTTTTTTCCTGAAGACGTCCCTACTGCCCCGGTTGCGCTGGTGCTGGGCGCCGGGCTCAATCGCGATGGTACACCGGGCGTTGTTTTAAGCGATCGGGTTGAAGCAGCCGCTGAGCTTTATTTTTTAGGTAAAGTCGAAAAATTGCTGATGAGCGGCGATAATTCTTCTCAATATTACAATGAACCCGGAGCCATGCGGAACTACGCCCTCTCCCTGGGCGTGCCCGATGAGGATATTGTCCTTGATTATGCTGGCAGAAGAACCTACGACAGCTGTTACCGAGCTCGAGAGATCTTTGGTATTGATAAATTGATTGTCGTCACCCAGGCTTTTCACCTGCCGCGTGCTTTGTTCCTCTGCAATGCCTTTGAGATTGAAACTTACGGTGTCACAGCGGACGATGACAACTATAACCGCCGAGATTATGTGTTTTGGTGGGTACGTGAGATATTAGCCTCCAGCGTTGCGGTTTCGGATGTATTTATCGCCCAACCTGAACCAATTCTGGGTCAACCTGAGCCGATCTTTCCCTGACATCCACAAATTTCGAACTTTGTGGGCATTTCACCCATTCTGGCATCAATATTGCAATTTACAGGAGTAGCTATGAACAGAGACCAAGCTTTAGCCATTGTGCATCACTATATCAAGAATCCTAACCTCATCAAACATATGCTGGCGGTTGAAGCGGCCATGCGTTTTTATGCTCGAAAATTTGGCGAAGATGAAGAAAAATGGGCGGTGACCGCATTATTACACGATTTTGATTGGGAAATTCACCCTACGATGGAAAAACATCCCCTGGCTGGTGAACCCATTTTGCGTGAACACAATGTCTCAGAAGAGATCATCAGGGCCGTCCTCAGCCACGCAAATCACACCGGGATCACACGGGAAACGCTCATGGAAAAAGCATTGTTTGCTTGTGATGAGATCACTGGCCTGATCACCGCGGTTGCCCTGGTCAGACCCTCAAAGGCTTTGTACGACCTTAAACCTAAATCGGTAAAAAACAAATGGAAAGATAAATCCTTCGCTGCAGGTGCCAATCGAGAAGAAATCGAGCAAGGTGCGGCAGATTTAGGCCTGGACCTTTGGGAGCATGTTGCGAATGTGATTGAAGCCATGAACAGTGTTGCGGAGGACCTTGGTCTGGCAGGAGCGCCTCAGGACAATTAATCAGGATAAAGAAAATGAAGCTCAAAGGCAAAGGTTATTTTATTTGGATGTTAAAACATTGCGAAAAAGGTAACCCGGATCGCATCGCTGCTTTAGCGCGTGAAGCTCATTTAACCCATGTGATGATTAAAGTTGCCGATGGCGCTTTTCCTTACAACGTAGACCTGGAAAGCGGTTTCGACTATGTTCGGCCGGTGATTAAAAAACTCCAATCTCAGAATATTGCAGTATGGGGCTGGCAGTACATCTACGGTAATTACCCCACTCAAGAGGCGGAAATTGCAGTCAAGCGGGCGGTGGAGCTGGGCCTTGATGGTTTCGTGGTCAATGCAGAAAAAGAATTTAAACAGCCCAAAAAGACTGCAGCAGCCAGCCATTACATGGGCATCGTGCGCAACAGCCTGGGAAGCCTCCCGATTGCGCTAAGTTCATTCCGCTTTCCATCCTATCACGCCAGCTTTCCATTTTCGAGTTTTCTTGAGTATTGCGATTACAACATGCCCCAGGTTTATTGGATGAAATCGAAAAATACAGCCGGCGCACAATTACAACGCAGTATTAATGAATATAACCAGATTAAACCCTTTCGCCCTATCATTCCCACCGGGCCAACTTTTAAAGAGCACGGATGGGTCCCCCAGGAAAACGAGGTGATTGAATTTATTCAGACGGCCCAAAAATTGAATCTTCCTGCTGTCAATTTCTGGTATTGGGAGGGTTGCCGGCGAGACTTACCAGGGCATTGGGATTTGGTTCAGAATTTTCGTTATGACACAGCCGATACAGGCAATAACTTTGTCAGCCAGTATTTTTCGGCCTTAAACAGCAATAACCCGGACAAGGTTCTCAAGTTTTATCATAATAACGCAGTCGTTATCCGCACAGGGCGTTCGCTTGTCGGTAAAGGGGCCATCAAAGATTGGATTGCCACCACCATAGCCGACCATAAGGGACAGAAATTTGATCTTTTACAGGAAAATGTAGATCGGCATATTCACAATTTCCGTTGGCAAGTGCAGAATCAAAATGGCAGTTTGACCGAAGGGAGCGACACAATGGGGGTGATTGAAAACACCATCCGTTATCATTATTCAGTTATCAAACACGCCTAATTCCAGTTTCGCCATTTGGCAGCGTTTATTTGCTGATGAGCGCTGCTGCGTCCAAGGGGAGCGTCATCTCCAGAATCTCATCTCCCTTTTTGACATCGATAATCACATCACCTTTTTGCGTTCGATTGCAAGCGGGAGCATCCGTCACCCGTACCAAGCGGCTGGCCGCTTCTTTGAAGTGCACCACGCCATTCGATGTTAGCAATCCGATCATCGAGCCAATAACATGTTCATGCTCGGGTAACTTCCAGGCGATCACACCCAGTCCGTACCGTCCTTGCAGTGGGAATTGTGCCGTATCCATCCGTTTTGCCCGGCCAAGATTCGTCACCAGCAAGATCTCACCGCGTTGTGAGGCGTTACCCCCACCAACAACTTCATCATTTTTACGGAGCTTAATCGCATTCACACCGGCAGCCACCAACCCCATAGGACGGGCTTCTTCTTCGTTGAACCGGATGCCCATTCCCAGTTTGGTTGCCAGGAAGATATCTTGTTCGCCCCTGGTAAAAATCAACAAGTTCAGAGTATCGCCATGATTGATCTTTACTAAAGTAAACAGGTGGGCAGAGGGCCCAGGTAACTCGCTTAAGACAGACCGCTTGACCATCCCCATTTTGCTCACACTGACCACAAATCCATCAGTTTCTTCCAGATCAGCTGGTGCAGAAAATATCAACCTTAACTTATGCTCATTGGTCAGCGGCGCGATACTCATCACCGGTACCCCCGAATCAGGGTCATCAGCAATGGGCAGCGCTTGCACCGAAAGTGCAGCTGCTTCACCTGTTTCGGTAACCAGGTAGAGTGTGTGGTGGGTTGTTGTTCGTAACACCATCTTTGGTGCATCAACGCCCCACTGTCTGAAGGATTTGTCTTCATCAGTGCGCGCAATCTTGTTATTTTTCGAGATGGCGACCCACACAGATTTCTCCGGCATCATGTCTTTGGTCGTCAGTCGATCAATTGCGGTTTCACCTTCTTGCAATTGGATAATCTGTGTTCTACGTGGGTCTGCGTAGCGTGCACGCACATCCTTTAATTCGTTAATTACCACCTCTCGCATCAATTTTGGTGAGCGCAGCAGACTTTTAAGTTCTTTGATGCGTTTTGCAACTTCCTTGTGTTCATCCTCAATTTTCTTGCGCTCTAAAGCTGCTAATCGACGCAGCGGCATATCTAAAATCGCTTGCGCCTGGATTTCATCAAGGTTGAATCGACGCATCAGGTTGTTGCGGGCAGTTTCCACCCGCTGCGACCGGCGAATAATTTCAATCACTTCATCCAAATTCTCTAAAGCAATCAGGTAAGCATTTAAAATATGAAGCCGCTCTTCAGATTTCTTAAGTTCATATTCACTACGCCGTCTGACAACTTCCAGACGATGATCGGCAAAAACTTTAAGGGCCTGTTTCAGGTTCAGATTCTGTGGCTGTCCTTTAACCAGCGCTAAAATATTAATTCCAAAGGTGCCCTGCATTGTCGTCCGTTTGTACAGGGTCTTCAAAATTACATCGGGGTTGGCCGATTTATTCAATTCAATCACGATGCGCATACCCTGCCGATCCGATTCATCCCGCAAGTCACTCACACCGTCTAAAGAACCGTCGCGCACAAGTTCAGCAATTTTTTCAATTAATGATGCTTTGTTGGTCATATAGGGCAATTCAGTGACGATGATCCGCTTTCTGCCCCGGCTCATCTCTTCTAAAAGTACCCTGGCTCGCATATGCACCCGCCCTTTGCCACTGCCATAAGCCTGAGCAAGCGTGTCGGTACGGTCATCGGTGATGATCAATCCACCGGTGGGAAAATCCGGCCCTTGAATATATTTCATCAAATCTTCAACGCCGATATCATCAATTTTTGACCAGTTCTCAAGCATCATCACCAGGGCATCCACAACCTCGCCCAGGTTGTGCGGCGGGACATTGGTCGCCATAGCCACGGCAATACCAGAGGCACCGTTGACCAACAAATTTGGGATCGACGCAGGTAAAACCTCTGGCTCCTGCAAAGTGCCGTCAAAGTTATCCAGAAAATCAACGGTATCCATCCCCAACTGCTGCAAGAGGTCCATTGCAATATCTGTTAATCGGGCTTCGGTGTAACGCATGGCTGCTGGCGGGTCGCCATCGATACTCCCAAAGTTCCCCTGGCCTTCAACCAGCGTATACCGCAAAGAAAAATCCTGCGCCAGTCGCGCCATGGCATCATACACCGCCATGTCACCATGGGGATGGTACTTCCCCAGCACCTCACCGACGATCCTGGCTGACTTTTTATGCCCAGTATTAGGCCTTAAGCCCATATCGTGCATGGCATACAGAATTCTTCGCTGCACCGGTTTAAGCCCATCCCTGGCGTCCGGTAGTGCCCTGGAAACAATCACACTCATCGCATAATCGAGATAGGATTGCTGCATTTCTTCGTTAATATTTATTGAACGTATCGTTCCTGATTCCATCATCGTTCCCTTGTCATTATTTAACAATCACGTATCAATCGTTCTGCCACCATGTAAAGAACATTTGTTTCATTATAGCATAAAAAATCCCGGATTCATAACCCGGGATTTTTATTTTATCAGAAAAAAGAATTTAAGCCTGATTGCTTAATCGATGTTATCTTCAGTTTCTTCTTCTTCAAAATCATCATCATCATCCGAATCATCGATGTCTTCTTCGCTGGTTACATCATCGATCAGATCATCAAAGAGTTCATCCGATGCATCGTCAATAAAAAGATCAATATCGTCGATTTCGTCGCCAAACAGGTCGGGCACACGCCCTTCTAAGACCGGGTCCTCATTGTGATCACTCTGTGCGTGTTCGGAAAATTGGCCCGGTTCGAAACCTGTCCCGGCCGGGATCAATTTACCGATCATGATGTTTTCCTTCAAGCCAAACAAGGGGTCCTCACGTGATGAAACCGCAGCAGCAGAGAGCACTTTAATCGTGTGTTGAAATGATGAGGCTGAAAGGAAGGAGTCGGTTTCCAGTGCAGCCTTGGTAATACCCAGCAAAATCTCTACATATCTGGCCGGCCGCTTCCCTTGTTCAACCAGTTCTTCGTTGATGCGTCTTATCTCCAGTCGATTAACCAAGTCCTGCGGCAAATAGGGTGAATCACCCGATCGAACAATCTGAACTTTGCCAAGCATCTTGTTGATAATCACTTCAAAATGCTTATCGTTAATATCCTGACCCTGGGTCCGGTAAACTTGCTGGATCTCCCGCATCAGGTAGTTCTGACAGGCATCCCGTCCTTTAATTTTCAGAATAGTGTGCGGGTTCAAAGACCCTTCTGTCAGCGGTTGGCCGGGTTCAATCTTATCTCCTTCCTGGATAATCAGGCGAGAGGTGGTGGGAATTTCATAATCTTCCGATTCTTTCACCTCGTAAGAGACAATCACTTTCCGCTCCTCGATGCGCACACGGCCTTTATTCTGGGCTTTGATAATCGCTTCATCCAGGGTCGCCAGGGTTGTCCCCATTTCTACTTCATCTTCTTCATTGACGGCAATCATCCAATCTTCAGGGATCTCGTATTCATCCGAAACCATTTCGCTATGGTCAACCTGTACAATACGTTGATCGGTATACTTCTCTGAAAAGATGACGTGAGCTGTGCCAGCAATACTTGAAATGACTGCCTCGCCCTTCGGCGTTTTGCGGGCCTCAAACAACTCTTCAACACGGGGCAAACCCGTGGTGATGTCGCTACCAGTAGCCACACCCCCGGTGTGGAATGTTTGTAACGTCAGCTGCGTACCCGGTTCGCCAATCGATTGAGCCGCGATGATGCCCACCGTTGACCCCAGTTCAACCAAATCGCCCCGGCTAAGATCCACGCCATAACAATTCGTACAAATCCCGTGGGTCATTTCACAGGTCAGCGGCGAGCGCACCTTAACGGAAGGAATTTTCAAGTTGATAATCTGTTTAACCCGATCATGGGTCAGCAAGTCGTTCTGATTGAAAAGGATTACTCCTGTTTCAGGGTCAATCACCCGTTCAGCCAACACACGTCCGAAGAGCCGCTCCATCAAAGATTGCCCGATAATCTCATCATCTGCATTGATCCAGATGCCATTGTCTGTGCCGCAATCTTCTTCGTTCACAATGATATCCTGGGCAACATCCACCAGTCGGCGGGTAAGGTAGCCCGCATCAGCTGTCCGCAAAGCAGTATCCGCCAAACCTTTACGGGCGCCATGGGTTGAAATAAAATATTCCAGCGCGGTCAGGCCTTCACGGAAATTCGAGCGGATCGGCATGGGAATGATGCGGCCTGCAGGGTCTGCCATCAAGCCACGCATGCCAGCCAACTGGGAGATCGCATTAAAGCCGCCTTTGGTGGCGCCACAATTTGCCATAGTTGCCAAATCTCCCGTAGGATCCAGGGCGTCTTTGACGGCACTTGCCACCGCTTCAGTGGTGTTTTTCCACACCTCAATGGTTTTCTCGTCCCGCTCTTGTTCTGTCAACAAGCCTCGACGGAAGTCTCGACTGATAAGGTCGACAGAGTCCTGCGCCGATTGAACAATCTCCTTTTTCATCGCCGGAATAGTAATATCCGCGATGGCAATTGTCGAGCCGGAACGGGTGGCATATTGAAATCCAATTTCTTTAATGCGGTCGGCAATGATACAGGTTTCTTCCTGCCCGCAAATTTCATACACTTCTGCAACCAGGTCTTTCACGCCGCCCTTGTCCAGCTCCCGGTTATAAAAACGCATGCGCTCCGTCAGGGCATTATTGAAAATCACACGCCCAACCGTAGTATCAATGATTCTGGAAGTGGCTTCCTCCATACGATTATTGTCTGCATCGTACCAGGTTTCCGTCAATAGTTTGATCTTTGCATGCACGTCAATCAAACCCAGATCATAAGCCATCATCACTTCATCAATGCTTGAAAAAGCACGGCCGTCCCCTTTATGCTCCTTATCGACAATCATGGTCAGGTAATAAACGCCCAGCACCATGTCCTTTGAAGGGCTGATAATGGGTTCGCCGTTGGCCGGTTTAAGCAGGTTCTTTGTCGCCAACATCAACTCACGTGCCTCGGTAACAGCCTTGTCCGATAAAGGCACATGCACAGCCATCTGGTCGCCATCAAAGTCAGCATTAAATGCGGTCGTCACCAGGGGATGCAATTGTATCGCGCTACCCTCAATCAAAATCGGTTCAAATGCCTGGATCCCCAGACGGTGCAAGGTTGGCGCACGATTTAAAAGCACGGGGCGATCTTTGATCACCTCTTCCAGGGTTTCCCAGACCTCTGGTCGGTTGCGTTCAATAAAACGACGCGCACCTTTGATGTTGGCAGCATATTCCTGGGAAACTAAGCGTGAAATCACAAAAGGTCGGTACAGTTCTAAAGCCATCGATTTGGGAAGACCACACTGATGCAATTGCAGGTATGGTCCAACGACAATCACAGAACGGCCAGAATAATCCACCCGCTTCCCTAAAAGGTTCCGGCGGAAGCGACCCTTCTTTCCCTTGAGCATGTCGCTCAACGAGCGCAATTCCCGCCGTCCACGACGTGAAAGAGCTTTACCTCGCTGAGAATTATCAATCAAAGAGTCCACCGATTCCTGCAACATGCGTTTCTCGTTGCGCACAATTACATCAGGTGCACCAAGTTCCAACAACCGTTTCAAGCGGTTATTGCGGTTAATCACCCGGCGATAGAGGTCGTTTAAATCTGAAGTCGCAAACCGTCCACCGTCAAGCTGTACCATGGGGCGCAAGTCCGGAGGAATAACCGGCAGCACCGTCAAAATAATCCATTCCGGCTTGTTGCGTGACCGTCTGAAGGCCTCAATGACACTCAACCGGCGGGTGGCTTTTTTACGTTTTTGTTTGCTGCGGGTGGTGTGAATCTCTTCCCACAGCTCTTCAGCCATCGCGTCCAAATCGATGCGTTTGAGAATGTCATAAAAAGCCTCTGCGCCCATGTCCGCCCGAAAAACCTGACCCCAGCGGGATTTCAGATCCCGGTAACGTGCTTCGCTCAGAAACGTAAAGGGTTCCAGTTCATACAACTCATCACGCAGGTGGGCAGATTCTGTCTGGCTCTCTTCTGCATGGTCAACAAGCTCATTGCGCAGTTCTTCCATTCGTAAATCGGAAGCCGCCTTGATCTCTTCTTTCTGCATAGCCAGGTGCTCTAATTCGCGATCTCTGTGTTCCTTCAGGTCAGATTCCTGTTCATCCAGCATGACCTTAACAATATTTTGAACCTGGCTGAGGTGTGCTGGCGTAACTTCTCCGCCAACATCAACAATTAATTGCTCATTATCAAGCACATCAAAAACAATCGCTTTACGGATCTTCTTCCCCATGCGGGTCTGAATTTCGCTTTCTAACCGCTGACCCTCCTTAATGACCGGATCAATCCGCTTGCCGATTTGTTCGTCATAGCTTTCTTTCAGCTGATCGCGCTCCGCTTCTTTCTCCTTTAAGGCTTTGTCGCGGGCTTTCTTCTCTTCCGCAATCTGTGCGTTAATTTTTTCGCCCAGGTCTCTTTCAGAGATGCTGATTTCATCATCTAAACGCTTAAGCGCCTTTTGCCGCGCCTCTTCATCTACGTAAGTAACAATGTACTGGGCAAAGTACAGCACACGATCCAGATTTCTGCGCGAAATATTTAACATCAATCCCAAGAAAGAGGGGATGCGCCGGGTGTACCAGATATGAGCCACCGGTGCTGCCAAATCAATGTGACCCATGCGCTCGCGTCTGACAGCTGAACGAGTGACCTCAACATTGCATTTATCGCATACAATCCCTTTGTAGCGGGGATTCTTATATTTTCCGCAATAACACTGGTAATCTCGCGTGGGGCCAAAAATTGCCTCACAAAATAAACCGTCCTTTTCAGGACGCAACCGCCGATAATTGATGGTCTCGGGTTTTAAAACTTCACCATAAGACCAGCTGCGAATAACCTCAGGAGATGCAAGTCCAATCCGCAGTGCTTTTAATCCCTTTGTCTCCACTAGGAACCTCCTGTTGCCCTAACAAGAAAAATTTGAATTAACGCGACAAAAACCTTGAGGAAGATAACACTTCTCAGGCATTTTACTTAAAAGTTTGAACATCTGTCCGATTCATGCAAACCTTAAGTATAGCAAATTAATAGGCACTTTGTCAAATGTTTTCGGGATGAGTTTTATTTTCCCACCATAGCCATAGAATTATCTGCAGGGAATATCAAAAAAGAATGTGCTCCCTTTACCCAACTGGCTTTCTATACGCACCTCCCCGCCGTGGCGTTCTGCAATACTCTTCACAATCGCCAGACCTAACCCACTACCCTCATCATCACCACCTGCGTTTGAGCTGATGCGAGAAAACTTCTTAAACAAATTACGCTGATCCAATGGAGCAATGCCAATTCCGTTATCCTGCACTGCAAAGATTACCCGTTCATTCTTTTCCTTTGCGCGTATGGTCACTTCACCACCCATTTTTGAAAATTTTATCCCATTGTCAAGCAAGTTTTTTAACGCCTGCACAAGAAATATCTGATCTCCGACGACTGCGATCGGTGCTTCGGGCAGGTCGATGTTCACTCTGATATTCTTTTGTTTTGCCTTGGCACTCAGGCTATCCACCGCACGGTTAATTAATTGTTCGGCTGAAATCTGAACGATCTCAAGCGGGTCTCCGTCTTCTAAACGTCCAATGTCGAGCAATTTTTGAACCAGGGCCTGCATCTCCTCTACATTCTCAACCATGTTATTGATATAGACATCCTGCTGTTCATTCAAATTGCCAGTCAGGCGCAAGATTTTAGCATATCCCAGAATCAATGTCAACGGAGAACGCAATTCATGGCTGACCATCGTGACAAACTCAGACTTTAAGGCATCCGCTTTTCTTTGGGTGGTCAGGTCTTTTAGAATCAACGCCTTTGCAGATTGCCCTCCATCAATTTGAATCGGGCTGTAAGTGAGCTCGTAAGCCCTGCCATCATGCAAGTTAATCTCCTTGGCTTTAACGGCTTGTTCCACGTTTAAGTTGAGTTGACTCAAATCCAGATGAGAGAATAAATCAGATAAACGCTTAACTGCAAAATGCTCATCCCGGTTGACCAATAAGCGTTTTGCATTGGCGTTATGTAACAGGATACGATCATGTTGATCTGCAATGACGACCGCATCTGGCAGTAAATCGAAAATTGTGGTCATTAACGCTGACGAAAGCTGAAAGTTTCGCTGTGTTCTAGCGTTAACAATCGCCAGGCTGGCAATCTGGGCCAACTGTTTCAAATAGGTCACTGTGCCACCATCTGGCGCATAATTATCCTGATATGCAGCCCATAGCACGCCCAAATGTAAATCTTTCCATTTCAAAGGGAACATAACCACAGACGAAATTTCCGGCTTGCCCTCCAAGAAGGGCAGCCGCAGCCCTATTTCATCACGATTCAAAACCTGGTGTCCGTCTTTCAGAACCAGGTTTTCCACAGTATGATCCCAGGGTGCCAGTAAACGCGCCTGCTGACCGATCCCAAAGCGATTCTCAGGTACCGGCGGGTCAAGATCCGCGTTGGAATCAACCACCACAATCCTGACAGCGCACATGCCGTCCAACAGCGCTGCTGAAAGGATCATCTGCAGCGAATCAGCCAACTTCACCTGGTGAGCAATCCTCGTACCCACAGAAAACAACTTTTCCTGCTGGTCCATTCGCTTCCGTTGCGCTCCGATCATATTTTTAAACGCAGCTTGTAAATAACCTCGTTTTGGATAAACCCTTTTCTCCAATTGGTTCAGATCATACTCACCCATCACAACGCGGTTTATTCCCACAGCCATGGCTTCCAGCTCATTGATGAGCGGTGTAAATCCAATCCATACGCCCACGAAAATCAACACCATTACAGTCGTTGCTATCAACAGGTTTGTCCGGGCGATTACCCAGGCCGTCTCCTGGATAATCAAGGCAGGCAACGTGGCGACCAAACCCCAATCAGTACCTGCTACAGGCTGATAGTAATTTAACAGCGGCTGTCCATCCCCGGATGTGCTCTGGTAGAAGGTCGTGCTTGCAAGGTTCGTTGAAGGCAGGCTTTCAAGCTCGCCTTCACCATTGCGATGATAAAGGACAATTCCATCACTGCCCACAACAGAGATGCTGCCACCCTGTTGTGTTATCACATGCCCTGTTGCCAGCAGGGCCTGAGCGAAATCATTCTCATCAAGCTGAGCCTGCCCCCACAATATGTACTGAGGGTCATCAAGTCCTTTTTCAATACGAGTGACAAAACTCATTGAACTGTGTTTTTCGCCCCCCGTCCTGCCTGTAATTAAATGCATCGTGTCCGGCTGTTCATCGGCCGCCAATTGTGGGTGGTCATCAAAATTGGGCAGCACATCAAACGGTAAATCCGGGGGAACGCCGACAACCAGGTTGCCCTCCTCATCAAACAAAGCCAGCCCATTAAAGAAGGTTGATTTTCTCAGCGTTTGCTCAAGCAACGTTGAAATTTCATCAGCAGAGCCGGATACAACCAGCGGGTTCAACGCCAGGGTGTCCAGCAGTTGATCGCCCGTTTTCAAAAAAACGCTCAAACTCTCTGTAGCAATCCCAACTGAGTTGGTCAGCTGTTTTATGGTTTGACGTCTGCCGTAGCTTTGTCCCAATGACCATGACCCCACCAACACCCCGGCGAGCACCATTACAAAAATGGGTACCGCATAACCCAACAAGCGGTATTTAAAATGCACCTCTCCTGGTGCTGGCTTTAAAGGCGTGGTTTTTATCCAGCTTTTCTGAGCCAGAGCCTGAACAATGACACACACCGCTCCGCCGATGAAGACCATTCCTCCTAACGAGAATAACATCATTGGGAAGCGGTTAATGGCCATCCCAACCCTGGCCGCAATTGGTCCGGGGGCACTTAACACTAACGCAAAGAACACACTCGGTGCAGTTAACAATAGGCTGACAACGCCGGCAATCATTGGAAAACGAACCAATTTATAGAAATTGGTCCGATAACGCTGTTGAAGGCACCAGCTATACAGCACGGCGACACTCATCGTCACCAGTGGGGTGAAGATGTTATGGGTGTCCAAATATGCCAGCAAGAGGCCTGAAAATCCTGCCAGCAAAGTTGCTGGCAACAAACCTAATACCCCCGCCCCAACCATCCAGGGAATGGCAGCAAAAAACATCAACTTTCGAAAGGGTGCTTCACCAGGTCCAATGATAGGGCTCATGCGTGGGAACACCCCTATGAAAGGGGTTAATATCAAGATCAACACGCTCAAACTGGCCAGCCACAGCAAGGAGGACCGATTAAATTTAACCGCCCGGTCGCGTAAAGATAACGCCAGAAAAACAAGGATGATTAGCCAGATCACCCACCCGGCAATGACCATTGGAGAATCCGGAATGATCAAAGTGAATTTTGGGGCAAATGGCATGAGCAGTTCTGACATCTTTTCAGGTTTTCCTGGTCGTTTATTCCATTATAGCATCTCTACAACACCGTTGTAAATTTATTCAAACCTGTTCAGTTTGCTATCAATTTTATTCTGAAACCGGATGGCGTTTAACCTGGCGGTCAAATCCACGCCAGGCAATCCGGTCAAGCAACGGTCGGCGGTTTTTGATGGGCTCGTTGATAACCTTTGTCAGCCATTTTGTTTCAACAGCTTCCACCTTATCAAAACAGGTTTGCGTCAATGCTGCCCGAACTTCCTGAGATTCAGCATTGACTTCCTCAACCCTGGTCAGAAAGTCAGCTTCAAGGCCGTCGCGCTCAACCTCAATCAACTTGATCCGGGTGGCATAATCGCGCAGGATTTCACGATGCAGGTTTTCATGCCGCCACCACAGGGTCGCTGTGTTATAGATCTCGTTTGGGGCCGGTCCCAAAGCGGGCAGACCCGCATCTATCCAGGTTGGTTTGAACACCGAAGTGCAGGTCGCCGAAGTCCCCGTCAGCCAATGGGTATGTTGGTCTGGCGTTAAATGAGAGACCATCGCTCCCGTCGCCTGGCTGCCCCTCACGGGCCCAAAACTGGCATGCATACAGACCTCAGCGCCCAGAATTCCCCGCCCGGGTTGCCAATTTTCATCGACCTCAGAGCCATGGTCACGGAGTACCTTCATCGCATAAGGAACATCAATTTTGCCGCGCTCTGCATGCAGTAGTTCGCCGGTTCGGCAAGCGCGATATTTTCCAACACCAAACTTAGAGAAAATTAGATCACTATAACAGTCGCTGAAATTAAAAGTCTCCTCACTTTTGCACCAACCCTGTGAGATCGCATGCGTCACCAGGTCAGACGAAGCCCGATCCCAGTGATCGCCAATGCTGATGATATTTGAAATCGTCCGGATATCCTGTACTTTTTCAGCCGCCCAGAATTTCCCAGCTGTTTCTAATATCCAGGCCTGTGAAGGGTCTGCGATCAGAAAACTGTTGTGGTAAAAGAATTTTCCAAAACAGGTTGAATTCCCGCCCTGCCCATATTCTTCCAAAAGGGCAATGATTAAATCCAGGGCTTCATCGGCAGTGGCTGTTCTTTCAAGCGCCAGACGAATGAAATCCATACCGATCAAACCAGGGTCTTTGTCATAGGGAACCTTGGTGAAAACGGCTTCATTACCGATCACCACGCCATGTTCATTAGCGCCCATTTCAGCGCCCCATATCCAAAATGGTTTGGAAAGCAAAACAGCATTCGTTTCCCTGACCTGCGGCACATGCACGTAAGTACATTTCACCAGTGCGCCTTCTGGATGCGTTGCCCGGGGAATTAATACCAGTTCGTGCGCTTCATTGGGATGACGATCGCTGTTTTTTCCAAAGATGACCGACCCATCTTTGGTGACATTACCAAGAGCAACAAATGTATCACACACGGTAAACAAGCTCCTTTGCTTTTTCTAAAACTTCCTCTATTCCTAAATCATCTGAATTGATCACAACGGCATCTTCAACCACTTTTAATGGCGCGATTTCTCGGGTGGAATCAATCTGATCGCGATTTTTCAATGAACGCAACACCGCCTCATAATCGGCCGCCTCTCCCCGGTTGATCATCTCCTGGTAACGTCTTTGGGCCCTGACCTCAGCAGAAGCATCCAGATAAATCTTCAGGTCTGCATCTGGAATGACCACAGAGCCAATATCACGCCCAACCACAACCACCTTGTTGGCATAAGCAATCCGGCGCTGCTGATCTGTCATGGCTTTCCTGACCGCAGCATAAACAGAGACGTCTGAGACAAAGCTATTAACAGCATCTGACCGGATTTCCCAGGTTACATCCTGCCCATCCAGAAAAACATCACAGTCGCGCCCATCTTCAACACTGGGCGGGCCGACATCGATGTGAACTGTTTCTGCTAACGCACCAATTGCAGCTTCATCGTGGACATTCAACCCGCGCTGCAAAGCAGCCAGGGTCAACGCGCGGTACATCACGCCCGTATCAAAATAAAGATAGCCTAAAGCCTGCGCCAACAATACACCCAGCGTCGACTTGCCGGATGCAGCCGGCCCATCAATAGCAATCGTTGTTGGTAATCCCATCTATTTCCTCATTCTCCTAATCGTTGATCTGCCCGCCTGGCATCAAGTCGGTGCGCACCCACAATATTAATTCCTGGGAAACCGTGGGCACCTCACGTGCGAATAGCCAGATCAGGTAGTCTCCGGGGTTCAACGTATGCCAGGGAGCTTTTTGTTGCCAAACCAGGCTTTGCCCTTGATAACCATGTGCATTTTCAGGAATTTCTCCAATTGGGGTAATTAGAATTCCTGGCGAAGATTGCGGTGAGACAAAAGGTTCAAACACCACCCGATCATAAGAGCGCAGCGCCCAACGTAAACCCGGTGTATCGATCCCAGAAACCAGAATGTCTATCGGCTTATAACCACGAGCATTCCAATCCAGGATTCGGTCAATCGTCACCAGGGTCCACTCTGGCAACAATACCGCTTCATCCGGATACCAGAGCTCAAAAGGCATTTGAGTCGCCAACCCTGTTGAATTCACGCTCACAGAGACCATCCCAACCAAGAGCACCAATCCCAGCCCCAACAAAAATCCCGAGAGCGCCACCACCTCTGACCAACCATAATTAATCAGCAGGATGATCGCAATAATTAACACAACCCCGCCTGCCATCGCAATGAGCATGTTTACCTGCTGAGATTGGGGCAATGTTGGGGCAACCAGGCTGCGCAAAGCCAGGGCGATAAAAGCTGCGATCACAACTACCAGCGCGGCTGAAATTCCCAAAGCCAGGTGTGACGTTTCAGGCAGCCGCCATGCGAAGATAATAACACGGCTGGCCAGAATCCATAGTGGGAAGGTAACCCAAACGATTTCGCCCGCCCCGCCCTGAGGATACAGCGTTATGAAAACCAGCCCCAGGCCTGCCCACATCAACAGGAACATCTCCAGTTTGCTTTTTAGCAGCAGGCCCCTGATGCCGCCCCACAGGCCAAACCCCACTGAGCCAGCCCCATACGCCAGCAATGCCAGGGCTGGCCATCCGAACGGAACCAGACACACCTGTTGAAAGCCTCTGATAAAGTCATACAAGCCCGAAAAAATCCCGCTCAGCCCGCTCGGCGCCATAAAAAAACCGCTCCCGACCACAACCAGTGTCAACACCAAAGCGATGCCCAACCTGCCCCACATCGGGCGCGCCGGGTTATCGTCGGGTGCTGGCGGAAAGATCTTGAAGAAATTAAAAAGCCGTTCTGAAAGGAACAGACTAAGACCCATCACCAGCACGCCCACCCAAAAACTGGGCCCGCTCATTAACCCCAATGCCAGGCTGATGCCTGCCAGCGCTGGTTTACGATACAGCCATAAACCCACACTCAGTAACGTAAAAACCAATGCCATCATCGGGGAACCAATTAACCGGGAGAGACCAACCATTTCTGGGGATATAGCCAGGGCAAAAGCCGCCAGCAACGCTGGCTTACGACCAATATAGTTTTCAAACAACAGCGGAATGAATACAATGAACGCGCCGATAAATGCCGGCCAGAAGCGCGCCAAAAAATTCGATTTAGACCATAAAAATAGCGGCAGCCCGGTCAAACCCACATAGCTGTGAACGCCGCCAAAAAGCGTGGGTTCTCCTTTGGCGATAGACAGGGCTTGTAGCGCAAGCTGGGCCTCGAGATCGTTAAGCGCCAAAGTCCCCAACCGTATCAACCGAAAAGTTAATGCGAGGGCAAACGCCCCGAATAAGATAACCCAGTGCTTGGTTGCGTTGTTGTACCTTGATCCCTGAACCATATCGAACTTTCGCGATTAAATCTTATGATTAGAAGTTCTTTTAGTATTATACTTGTCTGAAAATTTTTATGCGGATTTAGCTAGAGCAGAACACTTATTTCCGCACTTGGTAGATCGTCGTACTGCCGGCATGATAAACCGCATCCCAGAGCTGGCCATCATAACTGCTGAACTTCTCCAGGCCAGATGCCGGGTAAAAAGCATGCTCAAGCTGCCCCACAACAATGTAAGCCACATCATAGGCCTGGAGGAATTCAACCGCATATCGAATATCTTCAGTGGAGAAGAAATCATCAACCCTGTTCACCCGATTCTGAACGACCGTATTGCGTAAAACAGCGCGCTGCTGCCGTTGGTGCCAGTTCCAGCCCACCACACCTGGCAAGCCCGTATAAATGGTAAAGCGATTACCCCAGCGGTACTCATAAGCCTGTCCTTCCAGGATCACAGGCGATCCCTCAATATGATCCTGCATCCAGCAGATGGCATCATAGTCTTCCACCAATTGCATGTTAAGCCCCATATCATTATAGGTGGCATAAGGCATATACGCCATACCATCCAGCCCCCGAGGGGCATCGGGCGCCATACGGTCATTGATCTTATCCAATGTGCCCATGACCGTAAACAAAGCTGCAGAAAGCAACAGCAAGAACAGGAAGAATTGCCAGACCAACGCGAGGCGTTTTCGCCAATAACGAAGGGATTTTAACAGCCAGATCAAACAAACACCTGCGGAAAGCGCAAACAAAACCCAGGCTTGTAAATAAAATTTAAATACGCTGTTCATCCGACCGATATCCCCTGGCAGATAAATCAGTTCCACAATCAGGGTTAACGTCAGTGCCGTGCCAATCATGAACAGGTGTAACTTTCCACCATCCGATCGATCTGGCCGCAGCATCAATAACACCACCCACAACCCAAGCGGCAAAACGATCAAACCAACGGGAACACCCAGGGCTATGAATATGATCAACAGTATTAGGAAAATCACCAGGCTCGTACTCATCCAAACTCGATAAGGCGCCAGCTTTGATAATGCGGAAGCAGGCGTTGTCTTCAACCAGTGGTAAGTCTCCCAGGCCATCCAGCTAACAATAATGAACAGCATCAATCCCCAATGTGTAAAATATGAACCTAACGGCGTTCGATTGCCTTTCCAAAGATCGATGCGCGTATACCCCTGACCGAACCAGTCCGAAAAAGGCTGATAAAGGAGAAAAGAGAGTGCCACCAGAGCCATAATTGCAACCACCGCCACAATCAATTTTTCAAACCATTCACGCCCTTTGAAATTGAATTTCAACCGCGGTTGACCGTACTTGAAAACGCTAAATAAAAGCGCTGCGCAAGCAAAAATAAGATAGGTATAAAAATCCCAGGTATTGGTCGGGCGCAATGCCCCGATGACGATCCCTCCAAAAACAAAGCTGATCACTAAGCTGAGGTGCTTTTTGCGACCATCTTTTTCGCCCCAACGAGCTTTGCTCAAAACAACCGACAAACCCCAACTGATGGCCAAAATCGTAATTGGGAATGCAATCAAGTGAGCATGTAAGTCAGCATAAATAAATGTAAAATATGGAAATTCTGTGATTGGTTCACCGGGGATCACCCGGCTGGGAAACCAGTACCAATCGCCGGGATAAAATGGCAGCCGCGTTCCACCCAAAAATTGCATGAAGCCCTGCAATGTCCAGCTGATTTGCTGTCCAATCGAAACCGCCTCGATGTCCGTGCTGCCAGCGGCTATCCGCTGAAAACCATTGAGGAGTAATTTAACCGTTCCCAAATTGCCCAGTACAGCCAGCAGAATGGCCGTGACCAATCCTGCCCCAAACGCTGTGATCAGAACTTGTCTGCGCTTCTTTTCACCTGCCCTTAATGCCAACGGCCGCGAGATGCCCAGGTAAAGATTCCAACCCACAGAAAAAGCGCCCAAAACAAGCAAGCTGTACCACAACGGAAGCACCAGGTTGTATGCCACCGCCGGGATAATGCCCAACACTTTGATGGGCATGCCAACAATCACAAACCCATAATAATAGTAGTTGATATACCCACCTGCAAACCACGGGTCATATGGTGGAAAAGTTGTGCTTTTGATAACCGCATTCAGGTAGGAAAAATCCATCGGTTTTTCGCCGCCTTTAAAGGGGTGCCACAGGTCCGGGTTTCCTGCCCTCACCCACAGGAACAACAAAAAGGCGGTAATCCCAAGCACTTCAATCATCAGGTAATAACGCCATTCTTCCCTGATCGACGCCCAAAGCGTATCCTTTTGCAAAAAGATCAGGATGCTGCTCAATACTATCAAACCCAGAAGCACCCACCAGATCGTCTGCCGGGTAACTGGCAATCCAAGCGACCCTAATAACCAGACAAAAAATGCCATTAATAGCAACCCGGCCAGCTTGGCAAACGGGTATCCTCGGTCTGCCAAACCGGGCAGCATCAAGCGCACCATGGGGTAACTAACCCAACCTAAAACCAGTACAAATGCGTAAAACACTGCTGCGGCAGCAAATTGCGAGCGATTGACGAGGCTTTCTCGATCAAAGAGTTCAGACCATGTGCCACCAGCGCGCTGCACTGTCAGCTGGTCAGCGGGAAGCATCAGGTTGTGATATGACTCAGACTCTCGTTCAGCGTTGGATTCCCGATAGCTGGAAGCCTCACCTGGGGCGAAATACACCACCTTGCTTAAATCAACCGAGCGCAATAGGTTTCGAACAGTCAGCGGATCATATTGTGCATTTTTTTTGAAGATCGACACCTTCGGGTGGTCATAGACCGTGAAGGCTTCTTCAGCAAATTGTGTGTTGAATTCAAACGGTCCCAGAGAGGGGTTAGAATGAAATACCGCGACCAGGTCGAACCCCAGCGTTCCCGTGAACATTTCAGGCTCAGCCACACTGTAACACCACAGGAGGTCTGCATCCTCCGGACAGCCCAAAAGGTAGCGATAATAGAAGGTCGTCAATAAATAACGTTCAGGTACGCGGGTTGTCGTACCCCACTGGCGATTTGACGTAATAAAGATGTAATCAGCCTGGTCGAGGATTGTTTCAAAACGTTCCAGTTTGCTTTGATCATCTGGCCAGTACATCTCAAAATTTAAATCACCCCTGTAAATACCACCGCCATCACTGTATGGACTGAATCCGTCCACCGGGTATGGGATGGCGTCATCCCAACTGCTCTCGTGGGCAGGCGCCGGCGCATGGAGAACCAATTGGGCGTCTTCAGTATCGGTTTCCAGGAGTACCGCCAGCGTCTGTCCAGCCTCGACCGGCAACGGTTCTGCCAGCATAAACTCGAACGATTCACCACGAACATCCTCTTTCACAGAGAACTCACCGTGGATGCTGCCAGCCTGTGAGCGACCGTCTGGATCAACAATTTCTAAGTTGAGCATCAGGGTTTTCTCTCCTGGAAAACCAGACTGATCCAACAGGAAAGGGGTGCTCACCGAAGTGATTAACCCGCTTTCAACCAGACGTACACTCATTGAATATGGCCGGTCAACCCTGATGCTTTGCTGAATGCGCGGTAAGGGACTGTTGAATATCATCCCTTGATCCGTTTCAATCACCACCAATGGGGGCCCGTTCAAAATTAGGCTCTGCTCTGATCCAGAGAGCATCAGTTTAAAGATGTACTGGCCGCCCTCTGTAACCCTTAAAGGTGTATCAAGTATAAATTCGTACAGCATGCCGCTCGGTTGACTGTCCGTTGCTAAAAATTCACTGCTAACCGATGCAAAAGCCAAGCTTTCATCCAGGTTGTTTGCCGGGAAAACTGATAAGGTTGCTGTTTTCATCCCGCCGGTTGCTGCTTGGTCCAGGATATGGGGGAAGTGTACTGCGGTCACCAGCCCATCCGTCGGGCTGATAAAGGGTTGAAAGAATGGTTTACCGGGTTCCAACATATCGCCAGCACGGTAAGGCAAAGGCTGCTTAAAAAGCCCCTCGTCTGTTTCAATGTGTAAGGTCAGAGCACCCGGGAGGTTCTGATATATCCAGCGGCTGGCTGCTGCCCGAGTGTGCGGTTGGGGATAAATATTAGAAAAAGCCAATGCCCAAATTGCAGTACTCAGGATAATCCCAACCGTCAGAGCCATACCCGCAATTCGAACGGGTTTCGATTTGACCTCAAGCCGACCCAGTTTGATGTTTCGTCGGGTTGAGCACAACCGGGTCAGCCCCCATCCAGCCATCAGCGCGAGAAGCGGGTAAATCAAAAACTGATATCGCATTGAACGAACCCAGGAAACAGA
>JAAYKH010000053.1 GCA_012522475.1 Chloroflexota bacterium
GTATATTAATATACATGAACATTAATTTCAAAATAATATCTTTATCTCTTACGCAATAAAATCTCATTCAGCTTTTGGGTAAGGCAATTAATGTATTCCTTGCGAAAAATTTTCCACGGTGCAATCCAGATAATTTTTATTAAAAATGAAATTAAGGAAAAATTACCAGCATTTTCCATGTATATTCTAGCTTTTCGATCCCGTCGTTTTTTGTGTATATACGATCGTTGAACGATGTTAAAGCCCCTAAGAGTGTGACGTTTGTAAATTAGTTCTCGTTCCGGGATGAACTTTAATTGGTCTTTGATGGATTTGCTGGACGAATGATATCGAAAATTTGCTAAATGCGTATTAATCCAATATGCGAATGGTTGATGTTTAATGAAACGTAGAAACAAATCATAATCAAAGGAGTAATTTAAGCTATCATCAATTTCTCCAACCTCCTCCCACAGTCTTTGATCCCAGAATATACTTGGTTGTGAATACGGTAAGCCTACATACCATTTTTCCAACACATTATGAGGAGGATTGCCTGTGGCGATTATTTCTCCAATTTGATCTATCCGATGGCAAAGCCCTGCCACCCACAGTGTTTTCGTGGAATTAAATGCATCTGCAACTTTATAAAATGCACCTGGGGCATAGAAATCATCGCTATTAATCCAGGCAAGGATTTCACCAGTGCTCTTTTGAAAGCCCTTATTGATAGCATGGCTTTGTCCCAGATCGGGTTCACTTACCCAATAAGCAAGCCAAGGTTCATACCTTTTAATAATCTCCACACTGCCGTCGGTGCTACCCCCATCGATGATGATATATTCCAGGTTGGGGTAGTTCTGCAATAGTACTGAACGGATGGTTTCTTCAATGAATTGCACCTGGTTACAGGAAGGAGTAACGACACTGATTTTTGGCCAGGGTGATTTATCCAGCATGCACTCCGGGAGCAGTTTGGAAGCTTTTGTCCACGGCCAGCCTATTTTCCCAGGTGGTGGCTTAGGCAGAAGAGAAATAAGATCATTTATCATGCAATTCCTTCAATCTATTGTAAAACTCCAATGCCGTCTTTTCCCATGAGTACAGAGAAGCTTTTTCGATTCCCTTTTCAATTCGTTTATTTAACATAGAATTTAATTGCAACTGATCCAAAGCATCTGCAAGGCTTTTAGGATCTTCAGGCTCAAAATAAATGGGGATGTCTCCCGCGACTTCCTGTGTCGACGGAATTCTTGAGGCTACTATTGGGCATCCACAAGCCATCGCCTTTAAAAGAGGAATGCCAAAACCTTCATAGAGTGATGGGTAAATAAACGCTTTTGCCTGATTATAAAGATCGTTTAACATACGATCGTCGATATTCTCAAACAATATAATTTTGTCTTCAAGGCCAAAGTGATTAATAGTTTCCAATTCACCAACAGACCAAGGAGCGCCAACAACAACAAGTTTGGTACTCTCCTTGAGCAAACAGTACAGGTAGGCTTCAAGTAAAGTATCAAACCCTTTGTATGAGCTTCGTTTACCTACGTAAAGTAAGAATGGATCAGACAAAATTCTATCTCGCTTTGATGGCTTACGATAGGTGAAGATAGGGTCGTGACTTAACAAAATTACTGAGGTTTTATTTTTAAATTCAGGATAAAAAAACAACAAGTCCTTTGCCGTAGTATTTGAATTACAAATTATTTTTTCCGAAGCAGTTACAGCAGCTTTTTTCCTAGCGATAACATCCTTCGCTCCTTGCAACTTATCTGGATAAAACTCATAGATCATATCATGTACCCAAACCACTTCTTTACCATGCCATTTAAAAGGTGGCCGGGTAAAATAGGTTGACATCCAGATGGACTTTGGATTATTCTTGATAGAATTTTTCAGATAGAAAAATTTTGCTTTTTTTAGAAAGGGTTTCCACAATCGCCTTGGTCTAAAATTGCAAAAATCGGACAAAATAATTATTGAAATACGCTTGTGCTCCGGCACATTTACATAACGATTATTCCTTAGAAATAAGGTGATCTTTAGTTTCGGATCTAAATCGCACAAGATAGGTAAAATATTTTTAAAAATGCGGGCGATCCCACCGTAGGGATTTGTTTCGAAAATTATGCCGTCGACTATTAAATCCAATGATCCACCTTTTTAATTGTCAAAAAAATATTGGCTTGGTAATTGCTCTGCTGCCACAAACAAAAAACGGAAATACTTATCGGGAAACAATTTATTCCGTTGTTGAAGAAACTATTTAGTAACACCTATGCCTTCTAATAGAATATTAGACAAATAATTTTTCATATCTTTGTGGAATTGTTCTTGAGAATATTGTTTTAAACTGTATGCTTGAATTTCATGAATTTGATTAGCTAATTCTATCGGACTCATATGTGATACCGTATCCAGCGCATCCAGAATCTCATCAATGTTGCAGGTTTTCAGATAAATACCACAACCTGGTGGTAAATCTATTCCGGTATCATGACTGATGATTGGAAATAACCCAATTTGAAGGCAAGTTGCCACAGCGGGAGAAATACCTTCACTGCATGATGGAGCAATAAAACAGTAGGTTCGCTTAACCACTTGTTTAAACGTTTCACTGACAGGTGTCAGGTAGCCATAATAAGAAATATTGGGCAAGTTATACAGCTCATTATGATATTCTTCCAGAAAATCTTTTTCTTTTTGAATATTACCGACCACGTTTAAATGTAAATCTGTCCTAACCGAAAAAGAATCTAATACAAGATCAAGTCCCTTATGGATTGCTCCACTACCAAAGAACCATAAATATTCACGCTCTGCGGGGATGTAATTCTCCCTCTTTTTTATCAATCCTTCAATATACGATGCTGTTGTTGTGATAAGATGGATTTTTTTGTGGTATTTCTCTAGATAAGTAGATAGAGTGTGTTCGTTGCCAATCAAAGAAATCGAATCTGCAATTTCTAAAGATGCTATAACTTGGTCAGGATACTGATTTATTCGTCTTGGTATAAAATTAGTTTTTTTTCGTTGGTTTGCAGCTTGTACACGCTGAGTTTCAGCAACGTCTTGATATGTAGGATAACTCCCTGTCATATGCAATAACTTAATTGTGTTACTATCTAAATATCTATCAAACCGATAAATATTATAGGCAATATCGAATATCACATCATATTTTTTCTCGGGAACAAAATTCAATTCATTAAAATCAATTGCGTCAACATTATAGCCTATATCCAAGAGAATCCTGGCAATCTCTTTACTTTTCCATTTGTTGCTATGTCCAAAAAAAATTGTGGAGTTATCCGGCACTGATAATGGTCCAGATAGATAACTAAACAATGCTGTTTTATTTGCTTTTAGTGAAGAAAGTAAACGTAAGGGAATTGTAGGATTTTTCTTGTTCACAAATCCTTTAAATATTTTTTTGGGAATACTTGTTAATGATTTTTTAACGTTTCTCAAAAATTTAAACCTCTTCTTTTTTCACCGATTCTCATTTGACAATTCTAGACTCCCACTTGACAGTTGGTAGAAACACACCTCTTCTACCTTGGTTTAACTTAACAATTGGGCTCGAGTCGTCTAGCACATCAAACACAAGCTTCTCTTCAACTACATCTAACCACCTCTCATTAGGTACATTAGCAGCAATTGAAATGGTATACCTGCCAGATCGAAAATATTGTAGATTTAGTGGGACACGAAAGGAATAATCCCCGGGAGAGAGTACTTCTTTTTTCCCTTCATAATCAAGGTTAGTACTGGTATACAAGACCAAGTCAGCTTGGTCACTTAATTCAAAGGATATTTGCATGCCTTCAATAGGATCTATCACATTACATTGAATAAATAACACAGCCGACTCTGAGTTTTTAAATAAGGTGCAAACAGACTCTTCTTTAAGCAGTGCAGCCCTTTTGATGGTTACTTCAGACTTTTTAACATCACTCCTGATTATTTCACCTGAGGTTTTTTCTTGTAATGAGTAACGCCTAACAACATCATCAGTTTGCCCAAAATAAGAAATATTACCTTCGTGTAGAAGGATTGCTTCTGTACACAATTTTGTAATCGCACCCATATTATGGCTAACAAATAGAACAGTACGGCCTTCACCAGCTACAGCGCCCATCTTGCCCAGGCATTTCTTCTGGAACTCAGCATCACCCACCGCCAGCACCTCATCCACGATCAATATCTCCGGGTCGAGGTGGGCGGCCACCGCGAACCCTAAGCGCACTTTCATGCCCGAAGAATAGCGCTTGACTGGTGTGTCAATGAACTGTTCTACCCCCGAAAAATCGACGATCTCATCAAATTTTCGGTCTACCTCAGCGCGGGTCATCCCAAGGATGGCACCGTTGAGGTACATATTTTCACGCCCGGTCAGCTCGGGATGAAAACCAGTGCCCACCTCCAATAAACTACCAACACGCCCTTTAACCCTGATTCTGCCGCTGGTTGGGGCTGTTACCTGGGAAAGGATTTTCAACAAAGTGCTCTTCCCGGCACCATTGCCCCCAATAATGCCCAACGCCTCCCCTTGCCGTACAGTGAAACTAACATCATCTAATGCGAGGATCATTTCTCCTCGACGGGTGCTGAGGTCCTCCTGCCCGATTTTAAGATACGGGTCAGGTTTCCCGCGCCACCGTGCCCAACGGCGATTCAGGCTTTTTGCCAGTGTTCTGGAATCGATCACGCCCAATTGATAACTTTTTGTAAGGTTTTCTACCGAGATAACAATTTTTGCCATATAATTTTACTAAAATAGGATGAAGAACATCCTACTCCATTTTACAAGATTCTGTCAAAAACTTTCTAACAAAGAACAAGCGTTGTGCCTTGTACTTTACATTAAGAACACGTTACAGCTGGTTTTTTATCTTGGATAATTATACCGTACCTTCACAAAGGTACTTTTAATTCAAAAAGTTTAGTCTTTCTTATTCACCTCATCGATATTGGTTAATTGTGTCCTAAAAGGGGTACAGGTTCCCAGATCTTAAACCATTTCCATTACACTGTATCCATAAAGGTTTGCTCAACGCGGTTAAAAAGGATTGTGCCTACCAAGAAAATCACCGACATGGCAATCACGCTATAGCCTAACATACTCCAGCTAAAGGAACCTGCACCTAAAAAGGCGTAACGAAATGCTTCGACAATCGGGGTGAGAGGATTTATTACCGCGACCCACTGCCAACGTTCAGGGATAGAGGACACCGGGTAGATAACTGGGGTTACATACATCCATAACTGGACGCCAAAGGTCACTAAGTAGCGCAGGTCGCGATATTTCGTGGTCAGTGAAGAAACAATGATGCCGAAACCCAAACTTAAACCCGCCATTAGTAAAAGCAGAAGCGGCAACAGTAATACATATGCTGTAATTTTTACATCTGCCCCTCGTATCATAAAATAAACCAGGAAGCCTAAGAATAAAATAAATTGCACGCTAAAAGTGATCAATTTTGAAATTAGCACTGAAATCGGCATTACCAGCCGTGGGAAATAGACTTTTCCAAAAATATTTTGATTGGCGATAAATGTATCTGAAGTTGTTTTCACACAATCGGAAAAATAGCTCCAAACAACCGTGCCAGAAAGGTAAAAAAGAAATTGGGGTAAACCATCGGTGGGCAGAGCCGCAATTTGTCCAAAAATCACCGTGAAAATAACGGTTGTAGCTATGGGTTGGATTATAAACCACAGCGGTCCCAGGATGGTCTGCTTGTAATTCTCTACAAAATCTCGACGTACGAACAACAAAATCAGGTCTCGATATCGCCAAACCTGTTTGAGACGCAAATCCCACCAAGCACGTTTGGGTTCAATTATCAGGTCCCAATCATTATCCTTTGCCAGGTCGTACTCAAGAATTTGTTGATCAATATTCTTATTTCCCAAAATTAATTCCTTTCAGAAAGAATTTCTAGTTAATAATGTATAAGTACAACCTAACCGTTTCCGAACGTTAGATGCAAAACTACCAAGGGTATTATCATACCGTTAATTCAAATAATCATACAAGAGCGACTTTCTAGATTACCTAATTCAAAATATATTTCAAGTAAGTAAAAATGAAAATCTATTAATCACTTTTTGACGATATGGAAAAGACAATTCAATTTATGTAGTAAAATAATTTACCTAAAAAGACAGATCGCACCCATTGCTTTTTGAAGATTTTTGTTTCACATTTGCGTCATTTAATCTTTCTAAAATAAATCCGCGTAAATAATTGAGTAGATCGATCTACAAACATCGCATCTCAAGCACAAATACTAGTCCATAAATAGGCCACTTAATCAAACGGTGACAAGGGCTTCTACTAGGATTAACAAATGTTTAGATCTACTGATCATAGGTTGGTGTAACATTCTTTCTGTAAAATCTAGAACCTTGAAAAGTGGTGAGTCAGAAGTATCCTAAATAGATAATCAAATCTGAAAAGGAGAACGACATGACTCACCAAGAAAATTATAACTTTTCAA
>JAAYKH010000054.1 GCA_012522475.1 Chloroflexota bacterium
AAAGCGAATTGTATCTGTTTCCACTTGCCAGCATAATCGGGAAATATTAGATAGACCTTGATCATGAGAAATAACAAAACCAAAGATAACCTTGTATATCCCCGAAAAGTCCTGATCCGGAGGGCGATGACTGCCCTGGGAAAGGGTTTATTAACGCTGTTTGCCGATGTAGAAGTCCACGGGCGTGAAAGATTACCTGATAAGGGCCCGGCGATCCTGGCGGGCAATCACGCTGCCGTCCTGGAAGCGGTGATGATGGCCGCCTACACCCCGGGCATCGTCGAATTCCTCGGCAATGGCGATATCCCCTTTGACCCGAAATATGCTTTTATTGTAAACGCTTACGGCCTAATCCCGGTTAACCGGGGCAACCTGGATCGGCAGGCATTAAATACCGCCGTCAGTATCCTGGAACAGGGCGGGCTTTTGGGCATCTTTCCTGAAGGGGGCATCTGGGATGCCGGCCAGATGCAAGCCCAGTTGGGCGCCACCTGGCTGAGTTACCGCGCTCAGACGCCTATCATCCCAATTGGTTTTGGCGGTATTATGGGCGGGGTGCAGGATGCTTTTAAACTCAAACGCCCCAAGCTGGTCATGAACGTTGGCGAACCGATTTCCCCGGTAATCCTGGGCCCAGGTCGGGCTGCACTGCGCGAAGTTTTGGAGCGTTCAGCCCAGGCGTTGCTGGAGCAGATCAGATCCCTGGTGCCAGAGGATGATACCCAGAAAACTCGCACACGCCTGAATGAGCATTATGCGTTAACCATCCAAATTCATGCAGACAGGCTGGAAGCTCCCCTTGACCTGCCTGAACACTTGCAGGTCATCCACAGCTCTGCATATGCACACTTATTATTTAATCCCACCATTCTCGATATCCTGGTGCGCAACCTGCGTTTGCCAATTTACGAGATCAAAGAGGTTCACCGCCGAAAAGATCTCGCACCATTAATTACTGCCTGGGATGTCATTTTGTCCTATCTCGAAGAAAACCCTGGTTTTTTCACCTACCGCTTTGGGGTTGAAGAAGGGTTAGCCGTCAAAGCAGCCCTGACCGAACTGCGCCGCTTGGCTCTCTGGGCACAGGATTCAGGTTTTTCCCTCACCCTGACGCCGACTCTTCGCTATCTTAACCCCAGAACGGGTGCAGAGGTGATTGAGACCGGTGGTCTCTTTCCAAACAGCATGCATAAAAATTAGGCCTATCCAGCACCGTCCAATCCCCACAAAAACAGGCTTAGCGCCTGGCTTTCAATATCCTCCCCCAGGCCGGCGGGACAGGAACTTGCAAGCTTCCTTCGTAGAGTGTGAACACCTCGCCAGGGTTTAACAGATCGAAAAATTCGCCCTGTGCGTCCGGCAGGGTCAGGTTGAGGGAGATTTCCTGTAAGTCGCTATTCAAGATCACCAAGACGGTTTCGTCTGCGACCCTGCGGCGAAACGCAAATTGTTGGTGATTGATAAACAAGGTTTTAAAATCTCCGTGACGCAAGGCCGGCGAACCTACGCGGATTTTGCCCAGTTTGGCAATGACCCCTGCCAGTGCTGGATGCGCTGGATGGTTTCTCAGGGCGTCAAGATCTAATTTGGGCCGCAGGGGTGCGTCGGTATGTTCGCCTTTCAGTCCCTGAATCCCCCACTCACTGCCGTAGTAAATCGATGGTATACCCGGGATGGTAAACAGCAGCAGGTACAGCGGGTAAAGATGCTGTTCATCTTTCAATTTACTGGCCACACGGTCAACATCATGATTGTCTACAAAATTGTACAGGTACAGGCCTTGACAGCTTCCCCCCTCTCCAAACTGATTCTCCAGGGTGTGTGCAATTTCAAAATAATTCTTGTCGCTCAGGCTGGAATACAATCCTTTGTAAGCCGCATAATTGGTCACCGAATCCAGGGTGTCCTCGTTGACCCAGTCCCGATAATGACCATGCACCACCTCGCCCATCAACCAGAAATCCTCTCTGCGGGTTTTAACGAAAGTGCGCAGGGCGCGTAAGAAATCAAAATCAATACAATCGGCGGCGTCCAATCTGAGACCATCGATGTTAAACTGCTCCATCCACATACGCACCGCGTCAAACAGGTGTGCCCGTACATCGGGATGCGCCAGGTTGAGTTTGACCAGGTCGTAATGACCCTGCCAGCTTTCATAACTGAAGGGATCTCCTTTGGGGCTGGTTTGACCAAAGCGCAGGTTCTCAAACCAATCCACGTAGACTGATCTTTCACCTTTTTCTAAAACATCTCGAAAAGCCCAAAATTCTCGCCCCACATGGTTGAAAACAGCATCCAACACCAGGTGCATGCCTCGTTGATGCAATCCATCAGAAAATCTGGCCAAGGCGGGGTTATCGCCCAACCGCCGATCGACGTGATAATAATCGCGTGTATCGTATCCGTGGGTGGACGATTCAAACACAGGGCCAAGGTAGAGTGCTCGGGTGCCGAGCGTTTGAGCGTGTTCCAGCCAGGGATAGAGCTGATCCAAATGGTGTTCAACGGGGGCACTGTTGTGATTGTAAGGCGGTGCTCCCGTCAATCCAAGCGGGTAGAGATGATAAAAACTTGTGTCCTGGTACCAATAGGGTTGCATTTTAAAAACCTCACTGACTCTATATACCGGTAGGTATAGTTACTTTAAAATAATCATTCTTTAGCTAAAGATTCCATGCATAAATTGGTGAACGGTTTGATACACCAGTTCGTCTGTCAGGGAAACTTCCTCGTTAAAATACAGGCCGATCATGGCATTGATCGCACCTAAAAATATGGCAGCATAGCGTGCATGTCGGCCGCGTAAATTGCCGTGGTCTTCGGCAGCCTGGACAAAGACTTCTTCAAGCAGTTGGTGCTGTGCGGTTGCATAAGGGCGAATGGCCTGGTTACCTTCACTCTCCGGGGCTGAAAAATACATCCCTAATTGCATCCGGTAACAGGAGGTATGGTTCTGAGCGAAGGAAAAATAAGCCCTGAGGATGCTTTCCAGGGTTAAAATCAGATCTCCCCGATAAACTGCACTCGAGGTGATCCCTGATAAAAGCCTCTGTGACTCCCTCTGCAACAAGGACTCCAGCAAGCCGCGCTTGCTGTCGAAGTAATAATACAAGGTCGGCTTCGTAACGCCTGCTGATTCAACCACCTCGCGCACGCCCACCGCATCGTAACCTCGCAAACTAAAAAGCTCCAATGCGCAATCTAACAACCGCTGTCGATTATCCATGTTAATATAATATACCGAACGGTATATTAGGTCAAGAGGTTAATCCCACCTCTTTTGATTCTTTTAGGTCAGAAAACGGTGGGGTGTTTGCCTCAAAGTCCTCTTTTTTATGATCACGCATACTAACCTCATTCATCTACATTGGTTTTTAATTTATCCGGTTGAAGGGGGGCTTAAGCCGTGTGGTTAATTAACTTATTCACAATTGTATAGGGTTAAGTATTTAATTCGTAGTCGTCGTAGGCCCTGTGGATATGTGGAGGAAAGATTTAAGGGCAGCTATTTTGGTGAAAAAGACCGTTCACAGAGCGTAAAAACGTTAAAATTGGTTTGCTGCCGCGTGAAAAGGTCAGCAGTGGAGGATATATTTATCCACATAATTTTGTGGATGAGGGTTGAAAAAGTCGGACAAAAGTACAGCACAACGAGAGATACCCTCTTTTCGAAGTGATTTCTCCACGTCTCCTCCAGAAAATGACTGTAAATTTATCGAAAATTTGGTCGATTTATCCACAGTTTCTACAGGTTATCCACAGTTTTTGGGTAGTTATCCACAATTGAAGAGAAATTCAGGCAGTCAGAACGCAAATAAAAGAGAAAAAAATAAAGCATGAAATCAAAAACCATAGGTATTAGCCCAGGCTTCAATTAATATCTCAATGCGGTCCAGGGCCACGTCTAAGGCTTTGAGTTTACCTGAGCTGACGGATGCGGTGAAATTCAGCGTTTTAATGAAGTCTTGCCAAACATCAAACCCGGGAGAGGGCTTTGGAAGAACCAGGTGGATGTCCAGCCAGGTTCGCAAGAGCGGCCAAACCAGATAAGCCGGATGATCACCGCGAGCCAAAGCATTGAAACCTTGAACATAATATAACTGCCGGCAGGCGGCCAGATGCGGCGGCGCGGTGGCGCTGTGGGTTAGGTAAAGCAGGTCGTTCTCAAAGGCATCGATCCACCCTTTGTACTTAATGTCGATTTCTTCCGAACATCCCAATAAGCCGCATAAGCTATGGTACATATCGGGCGTTCCCAAATCTTCCAAACGCTGGTGGAGGGTTAATAAAAAACGGCGTCTGGTTAGGGGCGGACCAATCAGGCCGGCCAGAGCGTTTGCGCCGAACCACAGGGCTTGCAAAAACAGGTCAAGCCATTCCAGATAATTGTCAGGGGCCTGTTCAGTGAGGCCTTGCCAAAGCTTACGCCCAGAACTCGAAAATGCGTTAACCCGGGCCAGGACATTATCCGCTCGATGAAACTCAGCACTCACACTGGATTGTGTAAACTCCAACCAGTGATTGCTGTCATAAAGCAGGACCAGGTTGTAAGTCAGGGGGTAGCCGATGAGCGCATTTTGTCGAAATTGGCGGGCGGGTTCGAAATCAGCCACGGTTTTATGTAGAATATCTAATGAAATTTCGGGTGTCAGGGCGACGGTTTCACGTGCTACCGGCGCAAGATACTTGTGTACCAGCACCAGGTCGATATCCGTGGTGCCACCTAAAAGGGGTTCATCATCCAGTAATGAGCCCATTAAATAGGATGCATGAAGGTCCGGTTCGCTTCTTTTTCGCGCTTTGATCGTATCAAGAGCAAACTTGTGGAGCAAAGCTTTTGTAATACGCATGAAACATCACCTGCTTTATAGATCGATCGGCAGGCTTTCCTGAAAGGGGGCCAGCTTTAATGCCTGCCTGATACGTTGGTTGACGGTTTCCAGGTCGTCCGGGTTGCGTACGTAGTCCAGCTGGTTGGTGTTGATTGTCAGACAGTGTTGACCGGGGTTGCTAGCAAAGCGCTGTTCATAGGCGAGATTAACAGCGTGAATATAGTCCGTTTTTATCTGGCGTTCATAAGTGCGGTCTCGCTGGGCAATGCGCTGCATGAGCACGTCTGTGTCTGCCTGAAGGTAAACCACCAGGTTTGGGCGGGTGATTTTTTCCGCCAGGGCTTCGTGGACGTTGAAGTACATATCCAGTTCATCCCCATGCAGGTTGACTTCTGCAAACAGGCGATCTTTTTCAAAGGTATAATCCGATAGCAGCCAGGGATTACTGTCTAAGGCTTTACGGACGCCTTTGCGTTGTTGATGATAACGGCTGAGAAGAAAGAAGATCTGCGTCTGGAAAGCATACCGTGCTCGATCGCCATAAAAGTCGCTGAGGAAGGGGTTCTCTTCAAAGATCTCGAGAAGCAGATTGGCCTCAAAAAGGGGCTGTAAAAGGCGTGCCAGGGTGGTTTTCCCAACGCCAATCACGCCCTCAATCGCAATATACATTGACCTGCCTCCATAGCGTCTTTTTGATTATTTTCAATAATACCATAGGACAGCATTCCTGGGATAAATCAATGATTGTCAAGCCCCCGATTCAACCGGACAGAATTTTAACGTGTATGTGTCAACCAGGATCCTATCCGATATAATAAGGGCATTGAATTTAGCGGTTGAAAGAATACAGGATGACAAGCATGAAAAAAATCGGTTCGACTGGATCGAAACGTAATCGCATTAAATTTATTGTCGGCGGAGGTTTATTCCTGACAGCGGTGCTCTTCATGGTGATCAGTGCCACAAAAGCAACCAGCGAGTTTTTTATGACGGTGCAGGAAGTTCTCGATGCTGAGAACGACCTGCAGGGACAGAGTTTGCGGGTTTCTGGCGCCGTGATCGGGGACAGCATCGCTTATGACGCGTCGGCAGGTGAGGTAAGATTTTTGATTGCGCACATCCCTGCCGATAAAAACCTGATCAAAGGGGCTGGCGGTTTGAACGAAGTTTTGCATCAGGCGGTTAATGACCCGAACAACCCCCACCTGGCCGTCTTTTACCGGGGATCACCGCCGGACATGCTCAGGGATGAGGCACAGGCGATCCTCACCGGTCGACTTAATGATGCAGGGGAATTCATTGCGGAAGAACTTTTGTTAAAATGTCCTAGTAAATACGAAGAAGCGCTCCCTGATCAGGTGGGCCAATAAAATATGGTCGCTGTAACAGGTTTTCTGACGCTTGCGTTAGCCTTCTTGCTGGCAGTGTACGGGTTGGTCGCAGCCTTTTTTGCATTGATGTTAAAAGCGCCTGTCTGGATCAAATCGGCCCGGATCGCGCTGCTGTTGATTTTTCCCCTGGTGAGCATAAGCCTGGTTGGACTGCTGTTGATGCTGGCGGGGCAACATTTTGAGTTGAGTTACGTCTACAGTGTAACCAGCCGTGAAATGCCCCTCTATTTGCGATTAACAGCGTTGTGGGGCGGGCAAGGCGGCTCTTTATTGTTCTGGTCCTGGCTGGTGGCCGGGTTTTCGCTTTTCTTTGCCCTCAGGAAATGGCGCACGGAAGCCGATCTGCTGCCCTGGTCGCTGCTGCTGGTATTTTTTACACTGAGTTTCTTTTTGATGATCAACGTGTTTTTCGAGATGCCCTTCGAGCGCTTTTGGCTTTTACCCGATGGCAGCCGTCTGCTGTCTTTATTACCGCCTTCAGGAGCTCAGTTACTTGTCCCTGCAGATGGCCAGGGGCTGAACCCTTTGTTGCGACACCCCGGGATGATCTGGCATCCACCGGCGCTTTATTTAGGGTTTATTGGCTTCATCATCCCCTTTGCGCTGGCGATTGGCTCCTTGGCAACCGGAAGGCACGCTCAGCGCTGGCTTGAAATCGCCCGTCCGTGGATCTTGATGACCTGGGTATTCCTCTCTCTGGGTTTGGTGCTGGGGATGCGCTGGGCTTATGACATCCTGGGTTGGGGGGGCTATTGGGGTTGGGACCCTGTTGAGGTGGCGGCTTTGTTGCCCTGGCTGAGCGCTACAGCGCTGCTGCACACCCAAATCCTCCAGGAGCGGCGGGATGCTTTTAAGCGCTGGAACCTTGTGCTGGTGATTGTCACCTTTATTTTGGTGATCTTTGGCGCCTTTATTACCCGCTCTGGCGTGCTTTCTTCTGTGCATACCTTTTCAGGCAGCGAAATTGGGCTGCCCCTGCTGATTTACGCCGCTGTGTTGACACTCACTTCTTTGGGGTTGTTAATCTATCGCTGGCGGAGCCTGAGTGCGAGTTATGAACCCGAATTTGGTTTTAATATCGAAACGCTGACGCTGTTTACGAATTTGGTTTTATTGAGCATTCTGCTGATCTGTTTGCTGGGGATGGTTTACCCGTTGGTGTCGGAGTTAATTACCGGTACACCGATTACGGTTGGCCCGGCCTGGTATAAGCGTATCACCGGGCCCTTGTTCATTGTGTTGGTGCTCCTGGTGGGTGTGTGCCCATTAGCCGTCTGGAGTGGCACCAACCTGATACGCATGAAAAAGAGCTTGCGGACGGTGCTGCCGCTTTCAGCCCTGCCCTTGCTGGCGGCCTGGTTCGTTTGGGGCGTGCGCCAGTGGGTTGTGCTGGTTGCCCTGTGCCTGGTTGGGTTTGGCATCCTGGTGATGATGATGGATTACCTGCGGCAGGTGGCGGCCGCGCGGCACCGGCAAACGGGGGGCTTGTGGTACAGTTTGTGGGCGCCTTTCCGGGGCAACCTGCGCCGCAATGGTGCTGCGCTGGTGCACCTGGGGATCATCCTGATGGCCATTGGCATTATTGGTATTGAGGGTTTGCAGGAGGAAGCCCAGGCCACGCTCTCCATTGGTGAAACCATTGATTTGAGCGGGATCACCTTCAGGTTTGAAGAACTTGAGCATTCTGAAGACGAGGGACGCTTGATCACTGAAGCCCGGCTGTCCATCAGCCGTAACAGACAGCTGATCGGTATGCTGTACCCTCGACGGGAAATTTATTCAAAAATGGGGTTGGCCATAACCCAACCGGGGCTCAAGAGCAACCTGGCGGTGGATCTGTATGCAATTTTGGTCGATTGGCAGCCAACCACACCAAATCAGGCAGCCTTCCAGATTTTTTACAACCCGCTGGTGGCCTGGTTGTGGATTGGTGCGGGGATGTTGACCCTGGGTGTGGTGCTCGCCCTTTTACCTGTAGGCTCATGGAAAAACCGGCGGGAGAAACGTCCGGGATAAACAACAGCTTGGCGGTGTTTCAAAAGCAGGTTAAGCCTGAAAGCCACACTTTCCACAAAAAGGCTGCTGGCTGGAAAAAAGATATTAAATCCCGATAGCTTTGCGTGTAAAAAAAGAATTTATTTCTGCGGGTATAATCAGGCATATTAAAAATCTAAAAACTGATTCTGGATGAACCTATGAAAGATAACCCACCCATTGCCTGGATTGAAAATCGACGCGCACGCACTGTTGAAAAAAGCGCGATTGTCGATGAAATTTTCCCAGCTGGCATTGTCCGTCAAACGCGGACTTTTCACAACCGCATCCCTGGCTACCAGGTTAGCCCCCTAAAAAGCCTGCCGCGCCTGGCAGCTCTGTTGGGCTTGGGTGGCATCTGGGTCAAGGATGAATCTTTTCGCCTGAGCCTGAACTCTTTTAAAGTCCTGGGGGGTTCTTATGCCATCTATAGCTTTGTGAAATCTGAATTGGGGGTGGATGAGCTGGACATCTTCTCTTCCGATGGGCGCGCCCTGATTCGTGAAAAGTTAGGTGAGCTGACCTTTGCTGCTGCTACCGATGGCAATCATGGCCGCGGCGTGGCCTGGTCGGCTTCACGCCTGGGGTTTAAATCGGTTATCTATGTCCACGATAAGACCTCCCTCGCCCGTATTCAGGCGATCGAGAGCAACGGCGCCCGGGTTGTGGTGATTAAGGGTACCTACGATGATGCCGTTCGGCAGGTGAAAGAGGATGCTCAGTTGAATGGATGGCAGGTGATTTCAGATACATCCTGGCCGGGTTACGAAGACGTGCCGCGCTGGGTGATGCAGGGGTATACCACGATGTTTGCCGAAGTACAGGAGCAGCTGGCTGCCCAGGGAATTATCAAACCCAGCCACGTTCTGGTTCAGGCGGGGGTTGGATCGCTGGCTGCTGCCACGATAGGCTACTATGCACAATTATTTGGCGCTGAACGGCCGCGCTCAATTGTGGTGGAACCAGATAAGGCTGCCTGTCTGTTTCATTCTGCTGAAATTGGTGATGGTGAAGCCTACAGCTTCAGCGGTGAGTTGGATACCATCATGGCCGGCCTGGCCTGCGGCGATCCGAATCCTCAAGCCTGGCGCGTATTATGGGATACAGCCGACGTATTTATAAAAAGCCCGGATTATGTCGCCGCCAAAGGGATGCGCGTCTATGGTACGCCGCTGGCGGGCGACCCCTTTGTGATCTCTGGGGAATCGGGGGCATCGACGCTGGGCGCACTGATGTTCATCATGCTTTTGCCTGAATGTGCTCCCCTGCGAGAATCCCTTAACCTGGGGCGAAGTTCTGAGGTGTTGTTGATCAACTCGGAGGGCAATACCGACCCAACCTATTTCCGAAAGGTGGTCTGGTCAGGCAGGCATCCAGTCCCGGAGGCTTACTACACTTTAGGGGATTAATCCCCTGCCACATATAAAAGTGCCGGGGTGGTGTGTAATCTTTCCTGAATAAACCATAATCGATGGTGGTTCACTCGGTTGCCAGCTCTTGGAAAAAGGCAGGCTGGTCTGGGATTCAGGGCCAGCTTTTGAGGGGAGGCTTTCACCTTTCAGGAATTAACTGATGTAAAAAAAGGGGTTATAACGGCCACAACCAGGGCACCATTAATATCGCAATAATGTAAATTAAGACGGTCAGCAGAGCGCCAACCTTGACGAAATCAAAGAAGCGATAATTACCAGGGCCATAAACCATCAGGCACGCAGGTTCCAGCGGCGTAATGAAAGAATTGCTGGCGCCGATGGCAATCATCACCGCAAAGGTACGGGGATTGAGGTTCAGGTAAAAGGCAGTTTGCATCGCAATTGGGGTGACAATGACCGCAGCGGCCTGGTTTGACATGGGTTGGGTTAAAATCAAGGACAGGAAGAAAAAGGCGGAAAGCAGTAAAGTAGGAGGGTATCCCCCAACCAGGGCGACGATCTTATCCGCCAGCAGGGCTGCCAGGCCGGTCACTTCCATGGCCCGACCCAGTGCCAGCATACAAGCAATTAACAGCCAGGCGCTCCAATTCACCTGGCGGTAAGCCTCTTCAGGGGTGATACAGCGGGTGATAAATGCAATTAATGCCCCCAGCATAACCCCCACATGCAGAGAAAAGACGTTGAGCGATACCAGCAAAATCACGCTGCCAAAAATGGCCAGCGCCAGGGGTGCTTTAGAGGTTTCGGGCATGACATCTAACGCACCGGTGACGATTCGGAAACTGATGTTCTTCCCCAACCCGCGGATTGTATCAGGATTGCCCTGGAGCAGTAATTGATCGCCAACTTTAAATCGGGTCATGCTGATGCGGCGGCGAATGGCTTCTCCCTTGCGATTGATGCCCAGCACCTGCAGGCCATAGCGGTCTCTGAAATTCACTCCGCGCAACGTGCGCCCAATTAAGGGTGAGCCAGGCAACAGGATCACTTCAGCCATAGATAGATTCTTGGTCAACTCTGAATCAAATTCTCCGGCAAATTCGACCAGGTTCTTTTCTCGCAGAATGACCAGGTTGTTTTTATTGCCTTCAATCAATAAACGATCACCGGGTTCAAGCAAGGTATTGGCCCGGGGTTCAACAGGCAGCCCGGATTCTTTTAATATGCGCAGGATATACAGGTCGTATTCCTGGCCTAACCCGATTTCGCTTAGAGATTTGCCCGCCCACGGTGAGGAAGGGGTGACTTTGAATTCGGATAAATAAGCCAGGATTTCGGCTTGTGGGTCGGTGCTTTCGGTTTCACGAATTGGGATTAAGTGTTGACCGATAAAGTACATGTATAGCAATCCGATTATCAGGATTGGCACGCCTACTGCGGTAAGCTCGAACATACCCAAAGGCGCCAGCCCGTATTGAGTTAGCTGACCGCTGACGACGAGGTTGGTGGAGGTGGCCACCAGCGTGACGGAACTGGCCAGGATCGTGGCAAAAGCCATAGGCATCAGCAATTTCGATGGATTAACCTTTAACCGTCTTGCCAGGCCGATCGTCATCGGGGTGTAAAAGGCAGCTGCAGCCGTGTTAGAAATAAACGAGCTAAACAAACCTGCTGTACCGGTAATAATCCAATATAAATGGGTTTTGCTATCCCCAACCGACTGAAAGATCTTTCGAGAGAGAATTTGGACAATGCCGGTGCGCACCAGGGCAGCGGTCAAAATTAAAACCCCCAGGATCATAATCGATGTATCGCTGCCAAAACCTTCAAAGGCGGTGTCGGCTGGCAGGATACTGGTCAGGATCAACGCCATCATCAACCCCAGGGCAATCACCTCGGCTGGCAGAGTTTCTATTGAAAACAGGACCAGTGCCGCCAGGATGAGAACGATTAACAAAACCATGGAGAGAGTCATATGAAAGCCTGTCTTTCACGCTTAGAACTGGTTGCCTTAATTATAAAGGAAAAATTCTCTTTCGCCGGGTGTATGTAACAGGATGGAACCACGGATGCTCTGCACTCGTCTTAACCGCGGTGCAAAAGTGCTTAAACGCTATTTTGGAACCAGTGCAGTATAATCGAGGGCTATGATGAACGAGAATGAACCGAACGGAGCTTCTAAATTACTTCTGGCGCGATTGCTTTTGGCTTTACCGATGGCATTGGTTATTTTCGGTTTGGCGGCGATCGCGACCCTGGTGGGGTTTGAAGTGGTTTATGCTGATCGTGTGTATCCGGGGGTGCACGTACAAAACATCGATTTGTCGGGTTTGACACTTGATGAAGCCAACGAAAAGCTGTCCGATGCCCTGCAATTCAGCCAGCAGGGTGTTATTCAATTTCACGCTCAAGGGCTGAGCTGGACCTTTACGCCGGCCGAGTTGGGCTACCGCATTGATCCCTCGATCAGTGCTAAACAAGCCTATTCCGTAGGGCGCGGGGGCTGGTTCGGTGCGAACATCCTTCAAAAAGTGCACGCCTGGTTTAAGGGTGTGTTGATTTCTCCAGTGGTGACCTATGATGAGCGGGTGGCACTCAAGGTGCTGCAAGCCATTGCTGAGGAGGTCGATCAGCCGGTGGTTGAGGCTTCCCTAAACCTCAACAATACCGATGTGTCCGTGATCAGCGGTCAGGTTGGTCGTGAGGTTGACCTCCCCGCGACGCTGGCTGCCACAGCAAACCACTTGATGCAAATGGAAAATGCACAAATCGCCCTTGAGGTGAAGGAAACACCGCCGATGATCATGGATGTTGATCTCCAGGCTGAACAGGCGCGCAAAATTCTCAGTGCGCCTCTGGTATTAACCGCACCGGACGCGGAAGAAGATGCGATAAGCTCCTGGATAATAGACCCACAAGACTTAGCGGCGATGTTGACCGTCTATCGCGTTGAAGACGAGCAGGGTCAGGAGTCCTCCTATCAGATTGGGGTCAACCAGGAGCTGTTTTATGTTTACCTGAGCAGCCTGGCGCCCGGATTGTATGTTAACCCGGTCAACACCCGGTTCATTTTTAATGATGATATACGGCAATTAGAGGTGTTGGAACCGGCAGTGATCGGGCGCGATTTGGATGTCGACGCCAGCATGGAGAAAATCAACGCTGAATTACTTAAAGGCACCCATGAGGTACCACTGACCTTCACCAATTTTGCACCGGCAGTCACCGATGATGCCGGCGACGAAGACCTGGGCATCACCGAGCTGGTGCAAAAATATACCTCTTACTTCTACGGTTCAGAAGCAGCCCGTGTGCAGAATATTCGGGCAGCTTCTTCCCGCTTTCATGGCCTGCTGGTGGCGCCAGGCGAGACCTTTTCTATGGCTCAGGCCTTGGGAAACATCAGCCTGGATAGCGGCTACGCTGAAGCCCCCATCATTTATGGAGACCAGACCATCCAGGGCATCGGGGGTGGCGTTTGCCAGGTAAGCACCACCCTCTTCCGGACGGCTTTTTTTGGTGGTTTTCCCATCAATGAGCGGCATGCCCACTCGTACCGTGTTGGATATTACGAGCAATTGAGCAATGGCGCCCGCGACACTAGCCTGGCAGGTTTGGATGCAACCGTGTTTGTGCCCATTGTTGATGTTAAATTCACCAACGATACCGGCCACTGGCTGTTAATGGAAACCTATGTGGAAGGCTTTTCCTTAACGTGGAAATTTTATTCAACCAGTGATGGCCGTACCATAGATTGGCAAACGACCGGGCCGACGAACGTCATCAAAGCGCCGGAACCCCTTTACCGAGAAAACCCCGACCTGCCTAAAGGCACGATCAAGCAAATTGATTACTCTGCCGACGGCGCGGATGTTAACGTGACCCGTACCGTTTACCGAAATGACCAGGTGTATTTCTCGGACGCCTTTTACACCCATTACCACCCCTGGCGGGCAATCTACGAATATGGCCCTGGAACAGAGGGAATCCCGGAGCAAAAATCCGACTGAAGGGGCTCAATGCGGGTTGGTAGACGGATCAGAGGAAATAGAATAGAATTATGCCTGCTCGTTCAGGAAGATACCTGATGGCGAAATACTGGAGGTTCGATGGTTAATCAAGAATTACTCGATTTGTTGCGCTGCCCGCATTGCGTTCAAACTTCAGATGGATTGCTTGAATATTATCAAGAAGTCTGGCTGATTTGCCAGGATTGTGGTCGGAAATATCCCATCGTTGAGGATATCCCGGTAATGCTGATTGATGAAGGCGATAAATGGATTGAAATCGACAAAGCAGATCTGCCAGTTCCACCGCCGCCTTTTTCGTAGCAGGCTTTGAGCAGGTTAATTCTGAAGATTTGTATTTTTATGATCTTTATTAACAGATGAAATTTTGCAGCTCAAGGCCAGTTGGTTAAAAATATTTTCATGTAAAAGAATCAAAATAATAAACGATGCGCGTATTTGAAAAATTAATCCATGCTTTTCCTAAAGACCGAACCACGCGAATTATTCTCGGCGTTTTGCTGGTACTGGCATTGTTCGGTTCAATTTTCGCCTTCCGGATAATTAGGTATGTGGTGTCGACCAACCAGACTTTTTCTTTGCCTGGCGATCCGTTAATAAACGCATTGCCCTCTACAGAAGGTGATGATCCTGATGATTTGTCGGCGATTGGATTTGCCCCCTCGGCTAACCTGCCGACACCGGAACCCTGGGATGGTGTCAGCCGCGTTAACTTGCTCCTGATGGGATTGGATTATCGAGATTGGGAAGCGGGGGAAACCCCGCGTACGGATACCATGATCGTACTCACCTTCGACCCTCTGAGCGACACAGCCGGCATGCTTTCGGTTCCCCGGGATTTGTGGGTGCCGATCCCCGGGTTTGAATACAATAAAATTAACACGGCCTATTACCTGGGCGAAATTTACAACCTGCCTGGTGGGGGCCCTGGTCTGGCCATGAAAACTATTGAAGAGCTTTTAGGGATCCCAATCCAATATTATGCTCAAATTGATTTTCAAGCTTTTGTAGATTTTATCAATCATATTGATGGCGTCCGGTTGACCTTTGATGAACCGATGGTGCTGGATCGGCGCGGCAAGTGGAACACGGTTACCATTGAGCCGGGTATTGTTACGTTATCTGGCGAATACGCGCTGGCTTATGTGCGCTCTCGGGCAGGTGAAGGCGGAGACTTTGGCCGGGCACAACGTCAGCAGCATTTTATTATGGCTGTGCGCGATCGCATCCTGGAATTTGACATGATGCCAAAATTGGTGGCGAATGCACCACAAATTTATAACGATATCGCTGCCGGTGTTCATACCAACATGTCGGTTAATGAAGTGATTAAATTAGCCTGGTCGGCTTTGGATTTGGATCGGGATGCCATTAAAACCCTGGTAATCAGTAACGAATATACCTCGATGGCTGAATCGGAAGATGGCTTGGAGATACTCAGGCCGATACCTGATAAAATCCGCCTGCTGCGAGACGAAGTGTTTGGGACTGGCGACCTCCTGGGCCCAGCTTCAAGAGGCGAAATCGGTGAAATTATCGCCGAAGAAGGGGCGCGGGTCTCTGTTCGGAACGGGTCTTCACATACGGGCCTGGCAGCGCAAACTGCAGAATGGCTGCGAACGCAAGGCTTTAATGTCGTTGAAGAAACCAGCGCCGAGTATACGGTGTATAGCCAAATTTATATTTATGGGGGCACACCCTATGCGATGAAGTTTTTGGCAGAGGCTTCCGGGATATCGGAAATGAACATTCACTATAATGATGAGGCAGACGTTGGGTTTGATATCATCTTCATTATGGGTGATGATTGGGCCAATAATAACCCCATGCCCTAGAAAAATACGAACAAGAAACGGCAACCCCAAAGGATAGCAAATGGATCCTTTGGGGTTGTTTTTTTAAATGGGTCAGGCGGTAGGGTTTAATCGAATTTGTGTGCTGAACTTCAAATTGGCAAGCTGCTCACCGGTGCAAAGACCAGCCCAACAAGCCCCCGGCCCGTGTGAGCACCTAACACAGGTGAAATTGAGAAATCAGGAAGCCAGTCGCACTTGAATAAGGCTTCTGTCGCTTCTCGCAACACGTCGGCAGCTTCAGGACTGCCGGCATGCCCGACCTGTACACGCAGATGTGTGCCTTCGGGAAATTTCTTGGCAACATAGGCTGGAATTGCCTTGATGGCGCGTTGGAAAGTGCGGAATTTGCCGCGATCATAATACTTTCCATCTGCCTTATCCACGCCAATTAACGGTTTGATACCCAACAGATTTGCCAGAAGCCCCTTCAAATGGCTGATACGCCCACCGTGGATGAGGTACGAGAGGTCTGGCAGGGTGAAGATGATTTCTGTCGCTTCTCGGACCTGTTTCAACTGCTCAAGAATTTTCTCCGCAGATAGGCCAGCCAGGATTCCCCGTCCAGCAGTTTCGACTTGCCAGCCCATTTCACCCGAGAGTGAACGCGTGTCTACCAGGTGAATGTTAACGTCTGGCAATTGGCTGGCTACGGTTTGGGCAACATTGAAAGTACCGCTCAGGCCGGAAGATATGTGGATGGAGAGGATCTCCTGGCCGGTTTCTGCAATTTTCTGGTAGAGTTCCATAAATTCACCGACTGAAGGCGTTGAAGTGGCTGGCATATCATCCGTTTTTTCAAGCAGAGCATAAAAATCTTCGGGTTGGATGTCAACCCCGCTCTGATAGGATTGTCCGCTCAGTGTGATCTTAAGGGGCAGTGTATGGATGGGCAATCCTTCTTCTTGCTGCGGCGACAGGTCATAGCCGCTGTCGGTTACAATTTGCATGGTTTTAACTCCTGTAAAATAAATGATTAAAAAATTCTCCAACTCGAGTGATGAAGGCAAAGGCGAATTTAAGTGAAGCGCTTTAGTATACCCATTAATTTGAAATTTATGCAACATTTAAAATGAAATGGGATGAGATCTCCAAAAGAATAATCGTGGGGATTGCTTACCCACCAAATACCTGGATGGTCGTTTGATGGATGACAGGTAGGGTAAACCTGTTCCGAACAGACCGGGGTGAAAAGCAGGGTTTCCCATCGTTGTGAACAACCGTGAGTTCTGAAGCTTCACCGGATGTGTATAAATGGGGTTTGCTGCCCCACTTCCCAATGCGCGTATAATTAAGTAACCAAGTTGTTAGAAGTTCATCTAAAGTTATTAAGCAAGTCAATAAAGGAGAAATCATGGAATATCGACATTTAGGTAAAGCTGGCGTCAAAGTTTCAGAGCTGTCTTTGGGCGCCTGGGTAACGTACGGGTTTCAGATTGACGTTAAAGAAGCCAAGGAGATCATGACCGCGGCTTATGATGCCGGTGTGAACTTTTTTGACAATGCTGAAGCTTATGCTGGCGGCGAGGCTGAGGTCATCATGGGTAAAGCCCTCAAAGAGTTGGGCTGGGCGCGTAAGGATTATTTGATCTCGACCAAGATCTTTTGGGGCGGCGATGGACCTAACGACCGCGGCCTGTCTTACAAACATATTATCGAAGGCACCAACCATTCCCTCAAACGTCTGGGTTTGGAGTATGTGGATCTGATCTTTGCACATCGTCCGGACCCGGAAACGCCGATTGAAGAAACCGTGTTTGCTTTTAACCAGATCATCCGTGAGGGCAAAGCCTTTTATTGGGGTACTTCAGAATGGGCTGCTGCAGACATCATGCGGGCCACGGACTTTGCCCGCCGCAACAATCTGCGACCGCCCAGTATGGAGCAACCCGAATATAACCTGCTGCATCGCCGGCGGTTTGAAGTGGAATATGCACCGCTTTACAAGGAGCTTGGCTACGGCACCACCACCTTTAGCCCACTGTTCAGCGGCTTGCTGACAGGTAAGTATAACCAGGGTCAGATTCCTAAAGGCAGCCGTGGTGACCTGGAAGCATACGCGTTTTTAAAGAATAAATTTGAAGATGAAGCCAAATTGGTGACAGCTCGCCAGCTGGCAGCAGTTGCCGATGACCTGGGTGTTAGCCTGGCACAGATGTCTTTGGCCTGGCTCTTGAAGAACCCGAATGTCAGCACCGTGATCACCGGCGCCACCAGGGTTTCCCAGGTTGAAGAAAATATGAAAGCTGTGGAAATCAAAAACCAACTCACCGATGATGTGATGGCACGTATTGATGAGATCATTAAAGATGTTGAATTCTAATGCGTTGGTGGTTGTAAATTGCACCATCAGGCTGAACGCACTGCGTTCAGCCTTTTTGTTTTCCCTATAGTTTTCAGTTTTAAACGGGATGTTATCAGCCGGGTTAACAGGTTCAGAAGCACGGGTGCAAGGACGTCAAACACCGAAATCTTTTAGCGACTAAGCCTTTATTGTGACAGGCTTGAGCGTTGTGTTTGGGCAAGTTTTTGATGGGAAAAACGTAAATCCTTGACAGCCCAGTTTATATATGCTAGATTTAATTTTAGACAAAATAATACTACTCGGTAGGTGAGGCTACTACGCGGATATGGATTACTGCCGCAAAATAGTGGAGACACTATGAGCTGGTATGAACAGTTGCTGTCGATTAAGGCTTCAACTAATGTAATTTCATCGCCTCGCAGAGTTAAAGCTCAAACGGGATTGCTTATGATTTTTGCTCTATGCATCTGTTGGGTTTGCATGGAGCTTTTTCTGTTCAATGATGGCGGTAATTGCAAATCTGTCTTACGGAATTGATGGATAAACTTTCATAAGAGAAGGGGGTGCGTTGTATCAATTAGCGGTCTACCCGCGGTAGTGATAAATGAATCGGGCGGATCTGCTTTTTTCAATGCGTTCTGCTTAGAAAGTTGGAGGTGACACGATGATGAACAAAAACAACAAAAAATCATTCGTTAACGTCGCGGAGGATATCGTCAGAAACGACGCGGTCAATAAGAGACTTTTGGACGCATCCAGAAACGAGATACCAGTCGTCTATGACTTGCTGGATAGTTCAGAAAGCGGCAAAACAGAAGAGCAGGTAAAAACTGCCAGACACCTGTACGGAGAAAATATCGTCACTTACGAGAAAGGCGACTCCGTATTCAAACGGCTGGTTGAAGCCTTCATCAATCCATTTACTTTGATTCTAATTGCCCTGGCTGTTGTATCTGCCTTTACAGATATTATCCTGGCCGGTGTGGGCGAAAAAGATTTTACAACAGTTGTGATTATCGTCGCAATGGTGCTGATTTCGGGCATCCTGCGTTTTGTTCAGGAAACGCGAAGTGGAAACGCAGCCGAAAAACTGCTCGAGATGATTGAAACCACAGCGAATATTGAAAGAATTGGTGAAGGTGCGAAAGAAATCCCTTTAGATGAAATCGTTGTCGGTGATATTGTGCATTTATCCGCCGGGGATATGATCCCTGCTGATATTCGTGTCATCCAGGCGAAAGACTTATTTATCAGTCAAGCTGCTTTAACCGGGGAGAGCGAAGCTGTAGAAAAAACCTCAGCAATTATTGAAGATGACGGTACCGCCTTGGAAAAGAATAACCTGGCTTTTATGGGTACCAACGTGCTCAGTGGTTACGCAAAGGGTATTGTTTTGGCCACGGGAAACGATACGATCTTTGGCGAAATTGCTCAGGCATTAAAAAAAGAACCGATTGTTACCAGCTTTGAAAAAGGTGTGAATGAAGTCTCCTGGGTTTTAATCAGGTTTATGATGGTTATGGTTCCGATTGTGTTTGTGATCAATGGGATCACAAAAGGCGACTGGGTCAGTGCCTTGCTGTTTGCAATTTCTGTGGCGGTAGGCCTCACCCCAGAAATGTTACCGATGATTGTCACCGCGGGTCTGGCAAAAGGCGCCATAGCGATGTCGAAAGAAAAAGTCATCATTAAAAACTTGAACTCCATCCAAAATCTGGGCGCAATCGATATTCTCTGTACCGACAAAACAGGAACGCTTACTGAAGATAAAGTCATCTTGCAATACCATTTGGATATTGATGGAAACAGCGATACCAGGGTGCTCAGGCATGGTTTTTTAAACTCTTATTATCAGACGGGTTTAAAGAATTTGCTGGATATTGCGATCATTAATAAAGCAATGGAATTGAAAGATACCGATGACAACCTTAAAAGTAGCATTGGTCGTTACACAAAAGTTGACGAGGTACCCTTTGACTTCGACAGAAGAAGAATGAGCGTGGTGGTGGAAGATGAAACCGGTAAAAGGCAGATGATCACCAAAGGCGCCGTTGAAGAGATGCTCACCATCTCCAGTTTTGTGGAATATAAGGGAGAAGTTGTTGCACTCAGTGAAAATAAGAAGAAGATCGTCCTGGACAAAGTGCAAGAATTAAATAATGATGGTATGCGGGTTATTGCTGTTTCTCAAAAGACCAACCCTTCACCAGTGGGAGAGTTCTCCGTCGCCGATGAAAGCGAAATGGTTTTGATTGGCTACCTGGCTTTCCTGGATCCTCCCAAAGTGAGTGCAACAGCCGCCATTGAGGCCCTGAAAGCACATGGTGTCACCGTGAAGGTTATCACTGGAGATAATGAAGATGTTGCCAAAAGCGTTTGTAAGCAAGTCGGCATAGAATTTGATAAGGTTTATGTAAGTTCAGATATTGATCAACTCTCCGATGAAGAACTGGGCAATCTGGCGGAAAAGGCAACGGTGTTTGCGAAAATGTCTCCTTCGCAAAAGACCAGGTTGATTACCCTTTTGCGGGGAAAAGGACATTCCGTTGGATATTTAGGAGACGGCATCAATGACGCCGGTGCGCTGGAGGCAGCAGATGTCGGCATTTCAGTTGACAATGCCGTTGATATTGCGAAAGAATCCGCCGATGTTATCTTGCTGGAAAAAGATTTAATGGTGCTTGAAAACGGCATCCTGGAAGGAAGAAAAACCTACGCGAACATTATTAAATACATCAAAATGACTGCCTCATCGAACTTTGGCAATGTATTCTCGGTGCTGGTGGCGAGCGCGTTTTTGCCCTTCCTTCCCATGGCGTCATTGCACTTGATATTGCTTAATTTAATTTACGATATTTCCTGCATTGCCATTCCATGGGACAATGTGGATCAGGACTATTTACGAAAGCCGAGAACATGGGATGCCAGTTCGGTGACAAAGTTCATGCTCTGGATCGGCCCAACCAGCTCAGTTTTTGATATCACAACCTATTTATTGATGTACTTTATCATCGCGCCAATGTTTACCGGCGGGTTATTGTTCCATCAATTAACCGATCCAAAGCTGATGGCGTTGTATATTGCCGTTTTCCAGGCCGGCTGGTTTGTTGAATCGATGTGGAGCCAAACACTGGTGATTCACATGATCAGAACACCGAAAATCCCCTTCATTCAAAGCCGTGCTTCAACGGAACTGATTGCGCTCACCTTTGCCGGGATCGCCTTGCTGACTGTGATACCATTTACTCGTTTTGGCGCCTCAATTGGACTGGCGCCATTGCCCGGGGTTTATTTCATCTATCTTGCCATTACAATCATCCTGTATATGGCTTTAGCCACAGTTGTTAAAAACCTGTATGTAAAGAAATATAAAGAGTTGTTGTAAGGTTGAAATGGCCTTTGTGGAAAATAACAGAGGCTATTTTTATTTCCGTCTTTTAAAAGAGTCTGGCAATAAAAAAACCGGAGTTGATTAAATTAACTTGCAAACGGCCTGCCAGGCACTGTTTCTTTTCAGCTTTACACCAAAATGACCTGGCTTGTTGCCGTCCCTGCATAAAGCCGCACGCAGCTTTATTTTCAACTTAATTCAGGTTAGAATGAAAGTGTTAATGTAGTTTTCTAACCTAAAGGACTTAACATGCCCCCAATTCTTTATTTGCTCGATGGCCATGGTCTGGCATACCGGGCTTACTATGCTCTGACCGCTGGCGGCAGCCGCAGCAGCGCCTTCCAGACCAATAGCGGCGAACCTACTGCGGGTGTCTACGGTTTTACCAGCATTCTGATGCGCATCTTTCAACAGGAAAACCCTGACTATCTGGCGGTTGTCTTTGATAAAGGAAAGTCATTCCGCCATAAAATTTATGAGGATTACAAGGGAACCCGGGCGAAGATGCCGGATGACCTGCGCGGACAGGTGGAACGTATGCGCGAGATTGTGGATGCCTTCAATATTCCCCGTTTAGAGCTGGAGAACTACGAGGCCGATGATGTACTGGGCAGCGTGGCGCGCTGGGCAGCCGAGGAAAAGGGGCTGGGCGTTAAGATCATCACCGGAGATAAAGACCTGTTGCAGCTGGTTACCGACCGGGTGGTGGTTAACCTGGCGGGTACCAAACTCTCTGAAGCCAAGGATTATTTTCCCGAGGATGTGGTGGATAAATTAGGTGTCCCGCCTGAAAAAGTCGTTGATTTTAAAGCCCTCAGCGGCGACCCTTCTGACAATATTCCCGGTGTGCGGGGTGTTGGTGAAAAAACAGCCGTGAAACTGTTGACAGAATATGGATCGCTGGAAGGGATATATGAGCACTTGGATAACATCAGCGGGCGGGCTAAAACCGCCCTGGAGGAGGGCAGGGAATTGGCTTTTATGAGCCGTGAATTGGCGCGCATCGTCACGGACTTGGATATGCAGATCGACCTGGAGCAGGCGCGCATCGAACACTTCAACCCTAAGGCGGTGGAAACGCTCTTCCGCGAGCTGGAATTCCGCAGCCTGATTGAGCAGCTGAATACCCTGGTGAGTAAGATGCATCCACTGGCGCAGCAGGGTGATCAGCTGGATTTATTTGAGGTCTCCGGGCCTGCTGACCCTGTTGAAGAAAAACCCGGCCTGGTCAAAGCAACGATTGTAGATACGCCCGAAGGGTTGCAGCATCTGGTGGATGCCCTGACGGCTGCAGACTGGATCGCCCTCGATACCGAGACCACTGATACCGACCCGATGCGGGCTAAACTGGTCGGCATTTCACTGGCGGTTGACCCTGAGCACGGATTTTACATCCCCCTTGGACATGAGGATGGGCCGCAGCTTGCCCTACAGGACGTGTTTGCATCCCTTAAGGGGCCCCTGACGAATAATAAAATTGGCAAAGTTGGTCATAACCTGAAGTTTGATTATCTGGTTCTCAAGCGGGCTGGGCTGGCCTTCGAGCCATTGACCTTCGATACGATGATCGCTGAGTGGTTGGTCAACCCGGCTTCGCGTAACTTAGGGTTGAAGAACCTGGCGTGGGTGCGCCTGGGTTATGAGATGACCCAGATTGAAGCGTTGATCGGCAAAGGGCGGGGGCAAAAAACGATGGCTCAGGTACCAATCGCCGAGGCAGCCAGGTACGCCGCGGCGGACGCAGCCATTTGCCTGCGGCTGCTTCCCCAGTTGCAGGAGGAACTGCGCAGCCATAGCGCACAGAAACTATTTGACACCATAGAAATGCCCCTGGTGCCGGTGCTGGCCGGGATGGAAGAAGCCGGAATTCGGCTGGATACAGATTTTTTCGAAACGTTTTCCCGTGAACTGGAGGAAAAACTGGTAGAAATCGAAGCCAGGATTCAAGAAGGGGTGGGGTATCCATTTAATTTAAATTCACCCCAGCAGCTTTCTGAAGCCTTGTTTGAAAAACTTGGGCTGGGGCCCCCCGACAGGGCCCGGAAAACATCGACAGGTTTTTATTCTACGGCTGCTGGCACTTTAGAAGCGATGGTCGCTCAACACCCTGTAGTCGCATGGGTGTTAGACTATCGTGAACTGGAGAAATTGCGTTCCACCTATGTGAATGCATTACCTCATCAGATCAACCCCGATACCGGGCGCGTGCATACATCGTTTAATCAGACGGGCACCGTCACTGGGCGGATCGCCTCATCCAATCCCAACCTGCAAAATATCCCCATTCGGACTGAAATCGGACGGCGGGTGCGGGAAGGCTTCATTGCCCAGTCGGGCTGGTTGTTACTGGGCGTGGATTATTCACAAATTGAGCTGCGCATCGTGGCTCACATGGCTCAGGACGAAGCCATGCTGGCCGCCTTCAGGGCCGGGCAGGACATCCACGCGACCACTGCGGCAGCCGTGCATGGCATTGACCTGGCGGATGTCACACCCGAAATGCGCCGCCACGCCAAGGCAATCAACTTCGGCCTGATCTACGGGATGAGTGCTTACGGGTTGACCAATGCTACCGATCTGACCCTGGCAGAAGCTGAGAACTTCATCGAGGCGTATTTTAAGGAATTCCCGGGCGTTAAAAATTACTTGGACGGGATCCGCGCGCAAGCCACCCAACAGGGCTATGTTGAGACCTTGCTGGGGCGCCGCCGGTACTTTCCCAACCTGAAAGAAGGTGCGCCGCACAACATCCGTCAACGGGAAGAGCGCGAGGCGATAAATGCTCCCATCCAGGGCACAGCCGCAGATATTATCAAGCTGGCCATGCTGCAGTTGCCAAAGACCATCGAAAAAGCTGACCTGCGGGTGCGGATGCTGCTGCAGGTACACGATGAGCTGATCTTTGAAGTACCTGAAGATGAACTGCAACGGACTACGAAACTGGTGCAAGCGGTCATGGAAAATGCCTACACCTTGACGATTCCCATCAGTACCGAGGCCAGGGTCGGGAAAAGTTGGGGAACCATGGAGGAAATCTGAGGGAATTGGGATTGAGGTGGTATCCCAATTCAATTTAGATAGACCACATCCATGGGCATTTATGAAGGTCAGGGCATAAAACACCACCGGGTGGGTCACATCCTGAAGACTGTATGCTGTGATAATTCCATCTGCGGATAATTTCTATAAACACTACTCAGAAAGGGGTAATAGCCCTGAATCCTGACACCCGAGTTTCGGGTCCTAATTTGCGAGCGGGCTGATTTCTGCCAGGGTGACCAGGTGAGGATGTGAGTAAATTGCGCATACGGTGTGGGTGAGCTCCCGGGCGACCGGAATAGCGCTTAGAAACCAGGAACAACCAGTATAATTTGTGCCAATGACACGCGCAAAGGAGTTCTAATGAATATTGAGATGATCGGTTTTGATGCTGATGACACCCTCTGGCATACCGAGGTTCACTATGTCCAAGCCCAGGAAGATGTTTTAAAAATTCTCAGCCCCTGGGGTGAAACAGAGCAGATCAGCCGCATTTTTGATCAAACCATCGTCAAAAATTTGTCCTGGTATGGTTATGGGATCAAAGCATTTATACTTTCGTTGCTTGAAGCCGCTCTTCAGGCTTCTCGAGGAGAGCTCCAGGCTTATCAAGTTGACCAAATTTTATCCATCGGAAAAAGAATGCTTTCTGAGGAAATTGTCTTGTGTCCACATGTTCAGGAGACTTTGCACGTTCTGGCTTCCTCATACCCGCTGATGCTCATTACCAAGGGCGATCTTTTAGATCAAACCACGAAAGTAAAGCGCTCCGGGATCGGGGATTGTTTTTCGATCATTGAGGTTGTGAATGAAAAATCACCGGAAACCTATGCTAAAGTTCTAAAAAAATACCATGTCAACCCGGTTAACTTCCTGATGGTTGGCAATACCATCCGCTCCGATGTTCATCCGGTTTTAGCCTTAGGCGGGGCCGCTGTGCACATCCCTGCGGATACAACCTGGGAGCACGAATTGGTGCCGGGCTTTGACACCACTCAGGACAACTACTATGAACTGGAGCATATGGGGCAGCTCTCTGATTTAATTGCCCAGATCGATGCGGCACGTTAACGGGTATTTCTTCACACGTTTTTTCTCAGAAAAAAGTTGGAGGATTCAAAAAGCGCGTTTACTCAACTTTGATGTTGCGCACCCCATCAAGGTCAAAGAGCTGATCGATTAATTCATCCAGGCTCTCATCACTTGACATGCGCATCACCACCTGGACACGTAAACGCGTGTTGGTTACATTTTTTTGCATCTTAAAGCTTACCAGATTGTTGGAAGTCTTTTTGATAGTTTTCTTAATCGTTTTGACCAAATCTTTTCGATAATCGGCCTCAATTAAAATATGGTGTGAAACCTCAATGCGAACAAAGCGATTTGCAATAACATTGACCAGTGACAATGTAAACAACATCAATAGCGTGGCGAGAACGCCGACCAGGTAATATCCTGCGCCGACCGTCAAGCCCACAATGGCCATAGTCCATAGAGATGTGGCGGTTGTCAGGCCCCTGACCGTGTAACCGTAGCGCAGAATGGCGCCGGCGCCCAGAAAACCGATGCCAGAGATCACCTGGGCTGCTAAGCGCGCAGGGTCAAAGTATGCCCCTTCCAGACCGTAGATATGGCCCAAATTCACGGACAAAACCATGGCCAGGGTAGCCCCAATAACCAGGATCATGTGCGTGCGAAGGCCAGCGGGCTGATCATGAAGCTCGCGTTCAAAGCCGATCACACCACCCAAGACAGCCCCTACCAGTAATCGCAAGAAGATTTGTGTTTGAGAAACCATAAACAGCTCCCATGCCCAATGATAAAAACCGGCAAGACCAATATTTAATGAGGCTCTTCAGGTGATCAACACTGTGAAAAATCCGGCTTGTCCCCCTGGCTGAACAACCTGATTTTCTAATCCATCATTACGCCATGATTACAGGTGATTAAACATCTTTACTCGGTCATCGTTTATGCTTCTGATGCGCGTGCCAGCCCATAAAAAAGATGAGAGCGGGCCGGCTTCTTAAAGACTAATTCTATCATGAAAGTAAAACTGCTGATTGGATTGAAAGAATTTATACCCCTGAAAACAACGTTGATCAAACGCCTAATACCATCCCCTAAAATTGTATTTTATGAGTTTTCGACATCGACCAATCAAGAAAATTTACTCTCTAGCAGTAGTTTTAGCCCCACAAAATCCGTATGGTCCTCAATGCGCAACCATAGCCAGCGCCCCTGGGGCAGTTCGGAAGGTTGGTTTAATAAAGCTCGGATGCGGGTGTTGAAATACTGGATCTTCGCTTGGGCGGCCTCCTCGCCCTTCAGGGTAAGGGTGAGAAAAGCAGTAAACCCGCCCTGCCCTGGAAACAGAATGCATAGCCGCTGCAACCCTTGGCGATAATCCAGGCCCCAGCCGCGTTGGGCGTTGTAATAGGTTAATTCAGCCTCAAAATCCGGATAGTGTGCCTGCAAATAACGGTTGACGGCCACCCAGACCGGGAAGACTTCCCTGCCGATGATCTGGCGGATCAGCTCAGGTCGGGGGGGCGCATCTCGATTTAATAAGCGTTCATCCTGCATCGGTCCGTTCCAAATTAATTTTTATACGAATCAAGGTATTAAAATTTACACAGGTAAAATTTGACCTAACGTCCGGGCTGGTGCATAACTGGCCGGCACCTATTGATTGTATCCTACAATATGTACGGGTTGATATCGAGCTCCGAAACGCTCAGATTTCGTCGTACAACAGCCACCAAACGTCATCCCCGGTAAAACTGCAACGTCGATAAAGTTGTTCTGGCTGAGACTCACTCTCCACCTCGCCCGAGACAGTGAGAAAGGCAACCCCTTCTAATGCCCGCTGAGATAATTCATTGACAAGCGCCTTTCCAAGGCCTTTTCCCCGGTAATCCGGATGTACTTGGACCCACTCTAATGAAGCTTCTGGCACCCTCGGATCACGTTCAGCGATACCCAAACCTGCTTTGACTCCGCTGGCCTGATGAATAACCCAAGCCCATAGCTCGGGATCATAAACCGGGTGCCCGGTCCAGGTTCGGACAATTTGGGAGCTGACTTTGATTTCAGCGTAACAATTACAAATCAAGTCTACAATTGCATCGATATCTTCCTCAGGGTTGACCACTTGAAAAGTGAACCCGGGCAGACACAGGGCCTTTTCAGAACTTTCCCGGTTGATCAGGCGAAAATAGGCTCGACGGTGGGCGAATTTGCGACCCGAAAATACGGATAAGCCATCAGCGTGGACAAGGGCAAAAGGTGTGTGAGCGATCTCTTCCTGGCTTAAAAGGTGTTTTCCCGAGTCAGCACACCAAAACGCCATCAACTGTTGATCTTTTTGCAAGACCAGTGAAGTGACCACCCCCGCAGGATCTCGGGAAATCCTCAGTTCAGTCTCTGACCAACTACCAGCTGTTTTCCAAAATGCGTTAGGAAGTGTGCGGCAAGGGTTGGCTGTGTAAATTTCTAAAAATTCTTGCAAAGAATTCAACCCTCTCCAGTTACGGACAAGCTTTTCGCTTGATCATCATTTTCACAGCGCATAAAGGCTGCCCAGGTCGATGGGTGACCACCACCACCGTCTGGCCGACGCTCAACAGAGTCTTCACGCCATTGGCAGCACAAAAAGTCTGAAAGCTGGACGAAATCGTCTTCAGCTAGGCCATGCAGATCTGCAACAGCCTTTTTTCGGTGTGCATAGAGCAGAAAATAACCACCTGGTTTCAGCCAATTCGCCAAATTAGCCTGGTAAGCTGAACGTTCTCTGGGGTGCAAATCATGATAGCAGCCAATATCCAAAACCAGGTCAAATTCTTTTCCTGGGTGTACCCCTGCGGAAACATCCCCGTGGATCACACGGCCCCTCACCCCAGCCTGGTTCAGCTTGGTGCGCGACTTAATTACGGAAATCCAGGCCAGGTCAATCCCGACCACCTGCCAGCCGTAAGAGGCCATGTTCACCAAATTGGTGCCAGTACCACAACCCATATCCAGGGCTTTACCCGGCGGGGCGCTTTGTAGAAATCGAATCAATTCTGGTGGCGAAACACCTGTATCCCAGGGAGGTTGGCCAAAATAACGTAGATTATAACGAACCCAACGAGTGACTTTGTTCAATCCTATTTCCTTGTGTGGTTGTAATAAATAAGCTCACAGCCAGCCGGGCAGATTAAGTATACCGGGAAAGCCCTTAATGTCATTTAATCCGGCCAACTTCTTTTTACTGGAGCAAAATTTTAGCAATTTGCCTCATCCATAACTGGGCAGAAGGTTTTTGTCCCAAGTTTCAGCGGGTAGAATTAAACCCACACACGTTAAAAAGAAAGGAGAACCTTGAATAAAAAAATCACCACCAATGATGGTTACGAGATTCCTATCCTGGGACTTGGAACCTACCTGTCGATGGGCCGAGATTGTGAACACGCGGTGGAATTCGCCCTCTCGCATGGCTACGACCACATTGATACAGCCCAGGGCTACAATAACGAAAAGGAAGTGGGTCAAGGCTGGAAGGCCAGCGGTCGCTCGCGAGAAGGTATTTACATCACCACAAAAATCAGCACCTCCAACCAGGGGTATGAAAAAAGTATGCGCTCGTTAGAAAAAAGTCTGAAAGCGCTGCAAACAGACTACGTCGACTTGCTGCTGATTCACTGGCCTAACCTGTCAAATATCGAACGTACCTTTGAAACCTGGCAGGCGATGGTTGAAATGCAAGCGCAGGGTATGACCCGCAGTATTGGTGTCAGCAACTTCCCCATTGACTTACTTAAAGACTTGTTGGTCAGAACCGAAGTCGTCCCCGCAATTAACCAGGTTGAATTCCACCCCTTCCTGTATCAACAGGAGCTTTTGGCCTATTGTCGAGAAAAAGGAATCCAAATTGAAGCCTATAGCCCAATTGCCAGGACAAAATTTTTTGACCACGAACAACTGGTGAAAATTGCTAAGAAATATGCTAAAACCCCCGCCCAGGTGATGCTGGCCTGGTTGATCAACCATAACCTGGTGGTCATCCCCAAATCAAACCACGAGACGCGGATTTTGGAGAACGCGGACATCTTCTTCCAATTTGAGGCTGAAGACATGAAAGTCCTGGATAACCTCCTCCCTCAAAGTCGAGTCGTTCAAGAACCGCGTTTATTTAAGGACTAGGGTAACCCCTTCAGGGCAGGCTAAATATGCCTGCGATGTTTAAAATTATTGTGTAAACCTTAAAAGTGGGTACCACAACGAGTGCCCACTGACCAAAAAATCAGGCCGTGAAACTTCACGGCCTGATGCTTTACCAATGTTTGAGAAATGCGAAATCAGTCTTCACGGGCGATATCGACCATCTGGTCAAGAATCGTTTCAAGTGCCATGGTATGGCTGCAACGTCCACGGGAATGAAAGAATTCACAGGTACAGCCCCAGTTACCCTCATTATAGGTTACCGTATGGTCGCTATGATTGCCGGTAAAAATAACCTTAAATTGCTTAAATTGAATCCGATCACGTTCCTCTGCGTAACGTTTAGCTTTCTCCATTTTTCCGATCATTCCATAGTCCATGGCACGCTTTTCCTTTCTAAAGGGGGGATATAAAAAAGAGCACGCGCGGTATACCCGGCGTGCTAATGTTTTTGTTTTCGGTTCAATTTTTGCATATGTACCTTTTGCACACAGCTTTATTAACCTGAGTATAAGCCCAGTTGGCGGTAAAGTCAACGCTGCTTTTCAAGCACGAGGGCGTCTTCACCACCCACATAGTACTTCTCCCAGCGGTTAATGATGGTATAACCCTGCCTTTCGTACAGGCAAATGGCGGGTCGATTGGATGCTCGTACACTGAGCCGGATGATGGGTAAGTTAAGGTCTTGTTCGCAGTGCTCAAGCAGTGTCAGGGCAATACCGCGCCGGCGATGTTCTGGTAACACACCCAGTGTGGTCACCCAGCCGACGCCTCGGTTTTCATCGCGTTGACCGCCGATGAACCCCACCATCTGCACACCGACAACGGCCTTTAAACGCACCATATCAGGCAGAGTCAGCGTGCCGATCAGGTCCCAAAAGGGCCACAAATCTTCTGGTGGGAAACAAGCCCGTTCCAGCAGGGTTAGCTGGGCATAATCGCGCCAATTGGCAACTTGAATGGAATAACTTCTCATACTGAAACTTATGCTACCTTACGCGTCGGTAAGTGGTTTTTTGAGGGCCAATGATACGCCTGCAATGGATGACAAAACCATTATACCTTGATCATTTAAACCATCAGGCCGCTGAATTTTCTTGACCGAAACCAGGTAAAATTTAGTATAGATCATCGCGTTCAAGGAACTTGTGGAAATAACGGCGAGCGCCAGAAAAGGCTTGGGACTAATGATGAATACGAACCTGACCATCAACATCGAACAGACCGAAAAGACCCTGACCGGGTTCATTCGGGGTGAATTGGCCCGAGCCGGGTTTCAACGTGCTTTGCTGGGCGTCTCGGGTGGGCTGGATTCGGCGGTCAGCCTGTACTTATGTGCTAAAGCTCTTGGCCCCGAAAATGTCCTGGCGGCCCGTCTGCCTTACAAGACCTCCCCACCGCACACCCTGGCTGACGCCCAGACGATGATCGATGCTCTTGGCGCCCGCTCGCTGACGGTAGAGATCACCCCCATGGTCGACCCTTTAATCGCGCGCTTTCCCGAGATGAATTCGTTGCGGGCGGGCAATATCATGGCGCGTATGCGCATGATCGTGTTATTCGACCAATCTGTAGCTTTCAACGGGTTGGTGGTGGGTGCCAGCAATAAAACAGAACTGCTCCTGGGTTATACGACCATCCACGGCGATTCAGCCGTGGCCCTGCAACCGCTGGGCGACCTGTATAAAACCCAGGTGCGCCAGCTGGCTCGGCATCTGGGTGTACCGGATGCGGTGATCAACAAAGCGCCCTCGGCTGACCTGTGGGAGGGTCAGACCGATGAAAACGAGCTGGGGTTCACCTATGATGAGGTTGACCGGCTGCTGCATTTGCTGATCGAACGGGGTTATAGCCCCGAAGCCTGTATCGAACATGGCTTTGAGCGTAATTTCGTCGAGCGGGTGGTGCGCAGGGTCCGCCAGAACCAATTCAAGCGCGTTATGCCGCCCATCGGCTGGCTCTCCGGGGACGCGGATGGCTACAACCTATCAAGCTTGGGAATTTTCGGGCGGAAATAGGGAATCAAACTCAGCTACCGGCGCAAAGCTGCGGCGGTGAACCGTGCAGGGCCCCAATTCGCGGATGGCCTGGCGATGCGCAAGGGTGCCGTAACCCTTGTTACGGGCAAAGCCATACCCGGGGTAAGTTTGCGCCAGCTCAATCAGCAGGGCATCCCGAGCGGTCTTGGCCAGAACAGACGCGGCCGCGATCGACAGCGAGCGTGCATCACCTTTAGTCAGGGAGGTTTGCGGCAGGTCCACATTGGGCAGGGTAATGTAATCCACCAGCAAGTGCTCAGATGTCATCTTCAAAGAATCCAGCGCCCGCGCGGCTGCTAATCGGGTAGCTGGGGCAATGCCCAGCTGATCGATTTCCTCTGGCGTAGCCAGACCCAATCCACAGGCCAGTGCAAACGCTTTAACCTCCGTTGCCCAGCGCTTGCGCTCATTTGGTTGCATAACCTTAGAATCGCGAATGCCGCTCAGCCGTGTCATTAAATCGGGTAGGTCATTTGGCAGTATCACCGCACCAACAGCTACTGGCCCGGCCAGCGCGCCGCGTCCGGCTTCATCGATGCCAGCCACCAACCGGACGCCCCTTTCCCAAAGTGCGTTTTCAAAGGAAAGGTTCGGCCGTTCGGGCAACAGCGCCGGGTCGAATTTAACCCTAGGCGCCATACCGTCCCCGTCTGGCGTTTGACCTTATCTTCAGCAAATCCAGGCCCATCTGCAATGAATCCTGCACCAGGCGCACACGGCTGTCGGGGTCAAAATACCAGTCGATGGCCACCTCTTGCAGGCTGTAGCCTCTCTTCCGGGCGATGAACAGGACTTCGGCATCAAAGGACATCCCGCTCAGGGTTTGCAGGGGGAAGACGGTTTCAACCACTTCCGCGCGAAAGCACTTAAACCCACACTGCGAGTCCTGAATTCCAGGTAATACCAGCCAGCGCACCATGGCATTAAAAGCCCGCCCGATCAGATGCCGGTATTCCGGTTCATCATAACGCACCGACCCGGGCAATTCCCGCGATCCGATAGCTACATCGACCTCATACAAAGCGGGGGGAATAAAGCGGTTCACCTGTTCGATTGGCATGGACAAATCGGCGTCACACAAAAAGCGGTACTCCCCTTGTGCCGCCAGCATGCCACGCTGCACGGCCAGGCCCTTACCGCGTTGTATTTCTGCCAGCACAATTAAATTTGGCATACGTTCCTGGAAGGCCTGTGCTACCGCCAATGTGTCATCATGGCTGCCGTTTTCAATCACCAAAACCTCGGCTGAATAATCCTGATGCGCAAGGAAAGCCTGAATTTTCTCCAGTGATGGTGGCAGGCGTTCAGCTTCGTTGTGCGCCGGAATGATGATCGAAAGGAAAGGCTTGCTCACATGTTCACCCACAAATTAACAAGAATAGCAGCGATAAAAAAATGGTCAGGGAGTGCTGGTAGCCAGCCCGCTCACCGATCCATTTATCAACAGTCGGGGTGGGCGGACTTGAACCGCCGACCTCCGCGTCCCAAACGCGGCGCGCTAGCCGTCTGCGCTACACCCCGGTAGATAAGAGTATAATCCGAATCATGGACAAACGTCAAGATCCGCAACGCGTCCTTTTTCAAGCTGTGATTCTCATAGTTTTTTCTGTTTTGCTCCTGATTGTTCTGGCGGCTTGCCAGGGGGATTTCAACCCCGATTCGCTTGAGCCGACCACATCAATCTCTACCCGCGTAACCGACACGCCTGCCGCGTTGATTGCGACCGCATTTGCCCCAACGACTCAAAAACCAACCCCCTCGCCTGATGTTGAATGCCGCAGCGCTGGTGGGACTGTTCTCAGCGAGTCTTTGTTTAGCGAACAGTTGGGAGAGGAACTTCGCTTCCAGGTTTACCTCCCGCCCTGTTATGAAGAGGACGTTGAAATTTATTACCCGGTCACTTATTTGCTGCACGGCCTGTCCTATGCCGAGGACCAATGGCTGCGTTTAGGTGTAGCTGAACAGATGGACGCGTTGATTGCCGAGGGTCGTATTGCTCCGTTTATCATTGTCTTGCCCGGCGAAAGCCGTTTCCAACTGCCGCCGCATTCAGCCTTTCCCGATGCCCTGGGGGAGGAGTTAATCCCGTGGGTTGATCAGCATTACCGTACCTTGCCCGAAAAACCCTACCGGGTCATTGCCGGGCTTTCCCGCGGCGCGGCATGGGCGGTGCACATCGGGTTTCTGAACCCCCAGCTCTTCAGCCGCGTGGGGGCGCACAGTCTGCCCCTGTTTAGCTCCGACAGCAGCAAGCTGAACACGTGGCTGGCAGAAATACCCGTCGAGGAACTGCCCTGGTTTTTTATTGATATTGGGCGGACAGATCCTGAACGTTGGTCTGCTCAAGATTTTGCCGACCGGTTGAACACCCATCACATCCCCCACACCTGGTATTTGTTCAACGATGGTCACACCGAAACATACTGGTCATCGCATCTTAAGCTATACCTGCATTGGTACGCACTTGATTGGTGAAAATATTTTTAAAAATCAAGTAAAATAAACGTATACTCACACACAATCAGGAAAGGGAACACACATGTATCAACAAATCATCATCGTTGGGTATTTAGGCAGTGATCCAGACATGCGCTTCACGCCTAATGGCCAGGCCGTCACCAGCTTTTCAGTTGCCACCTCTAACAAATATACCAGTAATACCGGGCAGCGAGTTGATGAGACCACCTGGTTCCGCGTTTCTGTTTGGGGGTCTCAGGCGGAATCTTGTAATCAATACCTGGCCAAGGGCCGACCGGTCATGGTCATTGGTCGATTGCGACCGGACCCGCAGACTGGCAACCCCAGGATTTTCAACCGCCAGGATGGAACACCAGCCGCATCCTTTGAAATCACAGCACAGCAGGTCAAATTCCTGCCCGGCGGCAGCCGAGGCGCTGGTGGTTACGAGGATGATTTCGGTAACGAGCAAGGAGCCCCTGCTGAAGACGACGTCATTCCCTTCTAACCGGAGCGTTTATGTCCCAAAAACCCATCCCCGACTTTAAAATACCGGAGGACCTGGAAGCTCAGTATGTAAATTTCGTCCGGATTGCTCACACCCCATCAGAATTTATCTTCGACTTCTCCCTTCTTTTGCCCGGTATTGTTAAACCAGAGGTGAATTCTCGCCTGGTGATGGCGCCCACAGCAGCTAAATTGTTCCTGAGAGCCCTGACTGAAAACCTCAAGCGCTACGAGACCAATTTTGGTGAGATTGCCGCCCCGGGCAGCCATTCACTGGCTGACGATTTGTTCCGTTCTACCGATCAACCTGATGAAGGCAACTAATGGATAATTACCTGGAATCCCTGTCCGACCGGATCAGAGAGTCATTTGGGCAGAAAAATGAGAAACGAGACAAAGCGCTCACGCAAAGCCGTGAGTTAACCCGGCTGGCTTCTCGCGCCATCCGCGCTACCCATCGCAACGATACCAACCTGGCTGACGATTACCTTGCCAAGGCCAAACAACTGGCTGACGCGCTGCGAACCGGTTTGGCAGATGAGCCCGATTTGTATTTTTCCGGTTACACACAGGATGCACTCAAAGAATATTGCGAAGCGCACCTCACCGTGGCAATCATCTTGAATCAGGCGTGCCCTTCCCCGGAATACCTGCAGGTTGAATACGCCACCTATCTCAACGGCATGTCTGAGGTGATTGGCGAGCTGCGCCGGCGCATCATGGATCTGATACGCGACGGTCATTCACCCGAAATCGAACGCTTGTTAGATGTCATGGACGGGATCTTTGCCTTACTGGTCACCATGGACTATCCCGACGCTCTCACCTATGGATTGCGCCGCCGAACCGACATTGCTCGCAGCATTATCGAACGTACCCAGGCAGATATCACCATCAGCTACCGGCAACAATTACTTGAAAAACGAATCACTGAGCTTTCAAAGCAGTTATCTCAATTTGAAACACTGGATGAATAGCGTTAAGACGCCGTGTGTACAGGCGCCTTAACGCTTCATCTGCCAAGGCTTTACGAAAAATTGTAAATAACCCCTGTTAACGACGGCCATCCCTGGTGCAAGGCAGCTTGGCTGCCTGAACTTCGGACTGATTGTGACTCAAAGCCCGGTTACCAAAGTTGCGTTATAAATTGAAGCGTTAATGCTCAAATGTCAATGTCAGTAACTTTGTTTTTTTAACGATTCGCCTTTTTACCTAAAAAAGGCTAAACTCTTTGCTGAGGTTATGCATGGAAGACATGAGAGATCCCTGGCAGCGACCTGAAACAGTCCCAATCGAAGCCACCCCCCTAACAGAAGCGCCATCCCCATCATCTGAACCTAAATATATTCAATTTTGGGAACGCCTGCATCACTGGGGGCTGGGTGATGCTGTGCTGCGGACAGCGACCACGCTGACAACGGCCTTGTTAATCCTGTTGGTTGTGTGGGTGATGAGTACTTTTTACCAGTATGACTCTGCATCCACTTTGGAAGCCGGGGGTGTGGCCTTGGCGCAACCTCTGGATGAAGAACCATCAACCATAGCCCCCCCGATTTTTAACGCCGGCGGTGTTAACCCCGAGGGCGTCGTCCGCGCCATCGGTATGAATACCATTCTGCCCAATAATTTAGCTCGTCATGAAGTCCTTGTATACACTGTTGAAACTGGCGATTCGTTATTTTCTATTGCTGATAAATTTAACCTCAAACCCGAAAGCATCCTGTGGGGCAACCGCTACACCCTGGGTGACGACCCTCACTTTATCCTGCCCGGACAGTCTCTTTACATCCTGCCCGTGGACGGTGTTTATCACCAATGGAGCGCAGGTGAGGGATTGAACGGTGTCGCTTCTGTCTATGGGGTCACACCCGAAGATATCATTAATTGGCCGGAAAACCAGCTTAACCCCGCTCAGATCGGTGATTATGCCAATCCGCGTATCCCGCCGGACAAGATGCTGGTCATCCCGGGCGGACAGGGGTCTTATACCGACTGGCGCACGCCGCGTATCACCCGGGAAGAACCGGCCAAAGCCCGGCAGCTCGGCCCGGGTGCCTGTAGTGCCAGTTATGACGGGGTGACGGGGTCGCTCGTCTTTATATGGCCCACAACCGAACGACATTTATCTGGTTACGATTTCACCCCTGAAACCAATCACTTTGGCATCGATATTGCCGGGAAAACCGGTAACCCAATTATCGCTGCGGATCATGGTGTCGTGGTTTACGCCGGGTGGAATGACTACGGATATGGCGAGATGATTGTGGTTGATCATGGCGCAGGCTGGCAGACCCTGTACGCCCACCTCAGCCAGGTGAACGTCATCTGCGGACAGGAAGTCTACCAGGGTGACATCATCGGATTGATGGGTAGCACTGGCAAGTCCAGCGGACCGCACCTGCACTTTGAGATGCGTAGCGATGATTACGGCCGTGTCAATCCCTGGAATTTCTTGAACTGATTCCAAGCCAATACCGAAGATCAGCGCAATCAACCGGCTGGTGAGACAGACCTGCTAGGATTATTTAAATTCTGGTTGAGGTTGATCGCTTGCTAATAAAATCACGGGTCAATCGTTTAGGCGCTCATCAGTATGCTTTTATCTAGGATCGTGGTAATCAAACCAAAGGTATGTTAAAATTTAACCATGATGACTGATAATCGAACCGTCAGGCTTTCATCCATTGCCGGCACCTGGTACCCGGACGACCCCAAACGACTTAGAAGTGACCTGGCAGGCTATATTGATACCGCTGAAAACCCCCCATTGCCTGGCCAGGTAGTCGGGCTGGTGGTGCCTCATGCCGGCTATGTTTATTCGGGCGCGATAGCAGGCCATGCCTTCAAAACCGTGCAGGGGGACAGCTTTGATTGTGTCTGCGTACTCTCTCCCATGCACCAGTATTACTCGCAACCCTTGCTGACCAGTGCCCACCGCGCCTATCGCACGCCGTTGGGTGACATTCCTTTAGCAGATGATGAGATCGAACAGATCAATGCCAGATTGATGGAGAAAATCAGCATCGGGCTAACCCCCATCGCCAATGACTGTGAGCATTCATTGGAGATCGAACTGCCCTTTTTGCAGGTAGCCCTATCAGGCGACTTCACCCTGATCCCAATTATGCTGCGCGACCAATCTCGTCAGGTGGCGAAAGCATTGGGCGAGGTTTTAGCTGAAGTCTTCGTAGACAAAATGTGTTTAATGGTCGCCAGCAGCGACCTTTCGCATTTCCACACGCAACACCAGGCGGAGCGGCTGGATTTAGTCGTGCTGAATACGCTGGAGGCGTTCTCGCCCGAAGGCTTGTTTGACCTCAAAGACCAGGGGCAGGGTCAGGCCTGCGGCCTGGCGCCCATGGCTGCGGTGCTGTGGGCTGCGGAAAAGCTGGGCGCCAATGCAGCAACTTTGCTAAAATACGCGACCTCAGCCGCCACGACCGGAGATACCTCATCCGTGGTTGGGTATGGCGCTGCGGCCATTACCCGTCCAGATTGAGGGTCGAGATACACACCTAAAACTGCTTATGAACGCCAATTCCGCCAGATGCCTGTCGGGCCTTCTTTTTGTGCTGATACTTTTTTCTGCTGCCGGTTGCAAATCTGCGCGAATGCCAGGTAGCACCGAAACGCCGGCACCCTCATCCACCCACACGCTGACACCTACAAAACCCCGGACCTTTACACCCACCCATACTACCACCCCGGCGTTCACCATCACCTCGCCTCCGACCAACACGCCCACCATCACCGCCACGCCCTTCAGAGCCCTCAGCCCAACCCCCACCCCCAGCTTGGCACCGCCCCGGCCGGCGGTCTTATTTCCACTTCAGGATAATTTCGGCAGGACCATTGATTGGGCATACTTTCATATCACCCAATTCAGTACGAACGACCTGGACGAGGTCAATGATTTGTGGGCCTTTATGGCTTTTCAGTTGTTAGATCGCGGTATTCACCTGAGAAACTTTTACTTCCAAGGAGCGGTGATCACTGTGTATTACCTGAATGTGGCGCATGAGTTTAATGGGGAGATGATACCCTTGCAGTTGGTGCTGGGCGGCACTCCGGGTGATTTGGTGCCGATTGATGTCATCCCCGCGGGCGGCACAGCTTATGTCCAGGTGGCATTGCGGGATGGAACCACCTATTTTTCGCCGCGCACCACCCACCAGGAAGCCAACCGCGCCGATGAAAAGCAGGATGAGGCCTACCCCTTCCTGTTTTTGAAAGACTTACAAAAGCTGCTGCCGAAATTGCCCGAAGAGCTGATTCTGTTGGCCAACCACTCCATCCTGATTCCACGCAATGATTGGCCCCAGGTCAAGTTGGATATGGAACGGGTTAGTTTCCTGGCAGCGCGATACCAGCCCTTTTTCGAACTGGATCCTTACGACCGCATCGTGGACCAGAGCGCCTTTGCCTATGCACTTAGGGATTACCTGCTTGATAATGAAGATATGCCGTTGGGCATCTATGCTTTCAGCAGTCGCAACCTGGTGATCGTTACAGGGAAATAGCGTGTTGAAAAGAAGGCATACGGCGCTTAAAAGACCGGCTCCCACCCCCTGACACTCATCGCTTTGCAGCGAAACGCTATGAATTATGCGCTTTTAACGCGTCCAGCCAAAGCGCAGCGATCTTACGGTTACGGGTTTCCAGCGCTGCCATCAATTTGACTAGCTTGTCCTTAACCGCATCTACCGGCCAGCCTTTCCGGTCAATCACTGCTTCCACAGCTTGCCATGTTTTTTCGGTGAAACTGGTCTGAGAGAGGATATCCACCAGGCGCCACTGACTATAAGCCGCGTTAATTTCATTGATGGTTAACGCCTCCAGCCGGGCCAAAGTTGCATCAATGATCACCCGGCCTTGAAGTGGGTCTTTGCTCTCAACATACACCCGGTTAATCGGCTCTGTACCCGAGGCGCGCACCCGCAATTGGTAACGATCATCGCCCTCGGCATCCACCAATTGCATCTCAGCCACTTCGTAGCGGATCCCGCCCAGGTAGGCAATGTCCATCCCGGCGATTTTACCAGCTGGGTTCAGGTTAAGATAATGATCAATAAAAGCTTCTTTGGCTTCCAAGGGCGCATCCACATCCACGCGCCCGGTATGCGAAGTTGCGTCATCCGGTGAACAGCCGAAAATTTCCCATAAGCCCGGCATGCGTACTGTATCGTCCCAGATCTCTGCAATCGTGGTCAGCGGGTTTTCTGGTCGCGTCCCGAAATAAGCCAGCATGTCCATAATCAACAGATTGGCCCAGGGCCCGTCCTTATCGGTCACGTGGCCGCGGGTGGTCAGCCCCGATGATTCCTCACCGCCGATCAGGATGCGATCCCGCCAATTTGATGGCAGCGGGTTTTCTGACTGATATGCCCGGTCTACGCGCCGAATCTCCTCGATGTATTTGATTCCCACGGGCACCAGGAAGGCATTTTTTAAAATCCGATCCTCCCGACCCCCGATGACGATCTTGTAAAAAGGGTGGCTCACATACCCCGGAAGCGCATCCTTTGCTGGTTTGTTCGCATCATTGCCCCGGATCATCCCCGCCAGAACTTCAATTAGGGGCGAGCCCGTCTGGGTGGCAATCACCCGGCCGGTCAGGCCGCGTTCCACACCCAGGTAGCGCACCAACATGGTTAAAATCTGGTTTGGGCGAAAATACACGCCACCCTTATCCACCACCCCAAAGCGGTCGGCGTCCGTATCCATCCCCAGACCCAGGTGGGCGCCCGTCTCTGTCACTTTCGCTTTGAGCGGGTTGATAAAGGGTTCCTCGGGGTTGGCGTAATCCAGGCCGGGCAGCTCCGGGTCGCGCTGGGCGTGGATGACCGTATACCGCGCGCCGGCTTCACCCAGCAGGCGGGTTAAATAACCCCGGCCAGAGCCGTGAAACTCATCGATCACCACCAACTTATCGTTGAAGAATTCCCTAATACGGTCAAAATCAATCGGGATGCGGGCATTACCCTTACCATTCGCCTTAATCCAGGTCACGTAATCATCCAGCGGATCGAAGCCGCGCAGTTTGCCCTGCCCGCGGCCCACGTCCAGGCTCGTGATGCGCCCGTCGAAATCGGTGAGCTGCAATTCATTGATGCGGAAAGCAATGAAATCCGTCTGGTTGGTGGGCGCTGGGTAGCCCAGGCGCGGGTTGAACTTGATTCCCTGCCATTCCGGTGGATTGTGGCTGGCTGTGCAGATTAATTATCCGGCCACCTCTTCGGGCGGCAGGTGCTCTGTCAGATAATACACCAGGGCGGGTGTGGGTGTATCGCGGTTGGCGAAATCCACCTGGAAACCGTTCGCCAAACAGACCTGAGCGGCCCATTCCGCGACCCTGTCGGCATTTCTGCGGGTATCGTAGCCGATAACAATCCTGCGACCGGACAGGTTCTCCCGACCGACAAAATCGGGCACGTCTAGATCGTTAAGGTAATCGCACACGGCCTGGACCACCTGTTTGGCCCGCCGCTCGGTGAAATCTACACCCCAACGGGCACGCACCCCGGAGGTGCCAAAACGCAGGTACTTCCGGTCATAGATTGTGCGCAGCAAGCCCGGGCTGTGTGCATCCCCAATCAGCAGGGCTTCCTGGGTCCGCAGCCGGAACATGATCAGGCGTTCGTAGATATTGCCAATTTGGATCACCCGGAAGGGCATCCAACGGTCGTGATCCTTCTCAAAATCCATGCTATCGAGCAAGGGCAGGATCTCGTGATCGAGCGCTTCTCGAAGTGAGTTGAAAACCGGGGCTGCCAAATAATCCTTTGCCAGGCGAAGTGCCTTTTGACGCAAGCGCCCGGTCAGAGAGAGATAGACATCATCGATCAACGCCCGACGCGCTGACCCCGCATCGTCTTTGGGGAGATATTGCTCCAGGCGGTACTGCGTCCCCGTGGCGGCTAGGGTCAACAGGATACTGAAAACCCGCGATGAATCGTTTGGTGAGCGGGCGATCAATTCAGGATCTGAGAGTACTTGTTGTGACAAGACGTCTAAAAATTGATCCATCGCGCGTACAGAGGCCTGCCAATCGGCTTCGCTTTCAGCGCTTATCAGCAGGCGATTGATACAGTTAAAGACCATGCCCAACTGCGGGATTGTGATCTGATCGTAGGGAATATTCAATGGGTCCATAGCAGGCTCCTATCAACGAATTGCAAGGTTTTTTAAGAACGACTGTTAACAATCAATCTCATTCCAGGTGTCATCACCCTAACCGGGGGATCAACCCACCGCGAGTGACGTTTAATACTTCCAACCGACTGCCCGGTGGCGTATTTGTTCCCGCCTGAACAGCCTCAATCAAGGTATAGGCTTTTTCGGCCAGTTCGCGTTCCGAATGTCGCGTGTCTGCTTCGAGCATCAGGCGCACCATAGATTCCGTGCCCGAATAGCGTAAACTCAGGCGGGTGAGTCCGGGCAGCTCATCTCTAAGTGCGTTGCGCAGGGCTACAACCTCTTCAAGCTGCTCCAGATCGATTTTTTCGGCTACAACGGCGGAGGCGATCACCTGGGGATACTTATGAATGCTTTCCGCCAGCTCACTCAGGGTTGCCCGTCCGCTGGTCAGAAAAGCTCGCAGGAGGTAAATAGCCGAGCGCAACCCATCACCGGTGGTATGCGATTCGTCCATCAGGACAATATGCCCGGATTGTTCACCACCCAGACCAATCTGTTTTTTCTGATTGTTTTGTTTGAACAGCTCGTACAGTTCACCAATGACGAATTTATCACCCACCGGGGTTTCAATAAAGTTAATCTTCCGTTCGGCAAAATAGTTTACCAGCGCGCCATTGCGCATGGCGGTACTGACCACAACATCGTCCAATAACCTGCCCCGGGTGCGCAGGTAATCGCCCAAAATAGCCAGGATATGGTCCCCGTCCACTAGGTGCCCAGCCTCATCCACGAAGATCACCCGGTCCGCATCACCGTCAAAGACCACAGCGAAATTCGCCCGATGCCGTTTAATCTGTGCAAAAAGGGCTTCCGGATACTGACGTGCGTACTCCGATCCGCAGTCTGCATTGATGTTGTTACCGTTGGGCGAGGCATGCAGGGCCACAACCTCTGCGCCCAGGCGAGAAAATACCTTGGGGGCGTACCAAGAAGCCGCCCCATTGGCACAATCTAAAACCAATCTGACCCCACTCAGGTTCAGGTCCTGACGTTCACCCACCAGGTCCTCAACATAGCGTTCACGCAGGTTGGTGCCGTCAACCTGCCCCTTGAGCTGGTCCGCCCGCAGGTTGTTCAAGTTCATTGGCTGGTCCAGCAAAGCTTCAATTTCCAGTTCAAGTCCTGCATTCAGTTTGAGGGCCTGCCGGTTAAAAAACTTGATCCCGTTCTCGTTCACCGGGTTGTGAGAAGCCGAAATGACCACTCCGGCATCCGCTTTCGTCTGACCAACCAAAAAGGCCACCCCAGGCGTGGGGATCACCCCCAAATCGACTGCCGAGGCACCGCTGGCCAGCAAGCCTGTGGTCAACGCGTTTTGCAAACGCTCTCCCGATTGGCGGGTATCGCGCCCAATAACAAAAGTGGGATGCGTAACCTGGCGCGCCAGCACCGTCCCGGCTGCATAACCCAGACGTGTAAGGAATTCGGGCACCAGCGGGTCGCGACCGACGTGTCCGCGGATGCCATCAGTGCCGAAATACTTCCTTTGCTGTGTTGCTGTCATGCTCGTGTTCTCCGA
>JAAYKH010000009.1 GCA_012522475.1 Chloroflexota bacterium
CAGAAGGCTGCGTGAAACATGGCTTGCGAACTCCGGGGTCACAGCCTATCGGCTGGTGCACGCTGAATCCGATGGTATTCCCGGGCTAGTGGTTGATTGTTTTCAGGACGTCTTGGTGGTCCAATTTTTATCAGCCGGGGTTGAAAAATGGCGGGAAACAATCCTCAACCTCCTGGTGGAATTTATTAAACCGATTTGTATCATTGAGCGTTCGGATGTGGCCGTTCGGGAACTGGAGGATTTACCACAGCGCACAGGTATCGTGTATGGGCAAGTTCCAGACAGTGCTCAACTGAGCATCCTTGAAAATGGGCTGCGTTTTAATGTGGACCTGATGGCGGGGCAGAAGACTGGTTTTTATCTGGATCAACGTGATAACCGACGTTTATGTCAGACGCTTTCACAGGGACGCAGTATGTTGGATGGGTTCGCTTTTACAGGAGGCTTTGCTGTGAATGCATTGGCGGGCGGTGCAAAATCTGTGCTTTCGATTGATTCCTCTGAAGATGCGCTCAGGCTGGCTGAAGAAAATATTTGCATCAACGAGCTGCCCTTAGAAAAATACACCTGGCGCGTGGGCGATATGTTCGTTGAATTGCGAAGCTTACGAGATCGGGATGAACGGTTTGATTTGGTGGTTCTTGATCCGCCAAAATTTGCACCAACAGCCGCGCAGGCTAAACGGGCTGCACGGGGTTATAAGGACATCAACCTGTTAGGGTTTAAGCTGCTCAAACCGGGCGGGTTGTTGATGACGTTTTCTTGCTCTGGCGGTGTGGCGATGCCCTTGTTTCAAAAAATCGTCGCCGATGCAGCTCTGGATGCTGGGGTTGACGCCAGGATTCTCTGGCGTCTGGGCCAGGCTCCCGACCACCCCACACACCTGGCCTTTCCGGAAGGAACATATTTAAAGGGTTTGGTGTGTCAGATTGCTGAATAGTGATTAACGCCCGGTGATCAGCGCGTTTTGCCCTTTTTTAAATCTGCTGGATAACTACTTTACCAGCGAATCCGTGTTTAAATAAAAGACCTCCAAAGTTTATTTTTACGCTGTGGTGGGCAAACGTATCTTTAAAACTATGGAGGTTTAATATATTTCTGGTTTAGGTGAGCTGCCGGTTGAAAATTTTTTAATTCCGGGCGGTTAATTACTAAAATGGAAATTCGTACTGGGTCAACCCCAATTTGTCGCGCACGAATTTCAAATCTTTCTGTAAGTTGGGGTTAAGCTCAACCCCATCTTTGCGCACCTGGAGCGACTTCTCGTATTCTTTTTCGCCGGCAGTGAAGATGCGCTCCTGCCCGGGGGCTTTGCGAGAGGCGCGCAATTCCCGTAAGATTGAACCGGTGGTATGCTTGAAGGTCTCTAAATCAACAAAGCTTTCCACATTTAACGCCATGAAGAAGTGCCCAACCTTAAAGTGCCCAGGCGATCCATCGGGGTTGACGCCCGAAAGCTGCAGTAAGAAAGCCCCGGTCTGGAAAGAGGCGCTCAGAATTTCCACGATGCTTGCCAAACCATAACCCTTATGTCCTCCAAGATCTTCGCCGATCCCGCCCAGGGGCAAGAAGGCGGCTTCGCCTTTGGTGAGTGCGGCAATAATTTGTGGTGGGTCCGTCAGGTAGTTGTTCTGGGGGTCAACCAGCCAGCCTTCCTGAGCAGGTTTTTCTGCCCGCATTAATCTTTCAATCAAGCCCCGTTGAACGATTGGCGTGGCTGCATCAAACAAGAAGGGGAAGAGCTCATCGGTCGGGGCGCCGAAAGCGATCGGGTTGGTACCCATCATGGGCATGGTGCCAAAGGTAGGGCTAACCGAAGGGCGGGCGTTGGTGAAGGTCAAGCCCACCATCCCTTCCGCGACAGCCATGGAAGGGTAATAACCTGCTATCCCAAAGTGGGTAGAGTTTCTTACTGCGACCGCACCCAGCCCATAGGTGCGCGCTTTCTCAATTGCCAAATTCATGGCATATTTTCCTATCACCATCCCCAGGCCGTGGTTGCCATCCAGAACGGCAGTGGTTGGGCTTTCCCGAATGGTGTCAATTTGCGTATGTACATTGTGCTGCCCGGTGATCAGTCGATCGTAGTAATAGCGTAAACGGCCTACCCCGTGGGATTCAATCCCACGCAAATCGGATTCAAGCAGCACTTCAGCGCAGATTTGGGCATCATCGGGCGCAGTGCCAAAGGCAATGAAACAATCCTTTACAAACGCTTGTAAAAAATCCACAGGTAAATAAGCATTTTGGTCTGACATAATTTCTCCTTTTGATTGACCTCGTTTATCAAAATGCAATCGTATGATTTATTTGAGTGTTTATTTGGTATGGCTTTATCGCCTTTCATTATAAGACAGAAAACCAATGCTTTGTTGGAAAACACGCAATAATGGCAGAAGGACATCACTGATAAAGTGAAAATGAGAATTGGGTGGATTGAATCATAGGCTGACAAGAACGATGCCAACGTTCATGGATCGCTTTCAGCTCACAATTTGTGAACAAAAAACCGTCCAACCGGACGGTTTTTTGGTTTGATGGAGATGGCGGGAATCGAACCCGCGTCCGAAAGAATCGACCCGCGGATATCTACGAGTGTAGTCGGCCTATTCAATCTCGCTTGAGGTTAGCCAGCCAACCGGGCGACCCTCTCGCCAGCCGTTAGGACCCGAAAGCCCTGCTTTCACGCAATTAACGGCGTCCTGCGTGGCATCCTGGCTTTGTGACGCCGATCCCACCTCCGGCCAGGCGAACGAAGTATGGGTGACGTGACCTTTTCAAAGGTCAGAGCTTGTTGCCCTACAGCTTATGCTGCGAGGGGTAAAGCTGCATATTCAGTGCGATTGGCACTTGTTTGGTGTACTGATTTTACGAGCTCGGTACCTCTCGACTCGCAATCCGGGACCAGCCTCTCCCGTCGAAGCCGATCATCCCCGATATGAACCATATTATACACCATTTCTGTTAACAAAAGATTAAACCATATTTTAGGAATTGAGCGTTAGGCAGTCAGGCATTGGATGTTGATTGAAAATAACGCTGTTGAACTTGAAAATGACTGAGAATTCACCGGTGGTAGTGAAAAATGCATTAAAAAAGCACGTTTAAAGTTGCGTGATTTTATAACCTTCTGCGGTGCTGATCACTCCCATTCAAATGTAGCGACAGCAGGGTCATGATCCGAAAACCGCTGCCAGTAATCAAACTCGCTGTTCAGGTGCAGGATGTCAAATGAAACCAATGCTTCCTTGAGGTCTTTACTGACCAGAATGTGATCCAGCACCTGGCTGTTGCCGTCATAAACATATGTGTAGCGTTCCCCAACAGGCAGGGTTTCAATCAGGTTGTGGAGATGGTCTCCCTTCAGCGTTTGCAGCGGTGGAGAAAAATGAAAGTCATTCAGATCGCCCAGGACGATTACTCTGGCTTTGGGGTCGATTTTTAGAATAGATTCCACAAAATCGTGGACGATCTGAGCCTGGCGCATACGCTGTGCCTCAGAATTAAGGATTGGGGGTTGGGTTGCTCCAAACAGGGCATGATCTGCGCCTTTGGCGGTGAAATCGTTATTAATCACAAACAGGGGTTGCCCATCGATGAGGAAAGTGACAACCAGGGGTTTACGGCTGTTGACGAAAGCCGGGTTGGTTGGCTCAATACGCCCCGGATTGTGCGAAAGCATTGGCTCGCCGTTTTGGTCAGCCACGCTTATTGGTGTTTGTGCATCTCCGCCGGGAGCGTCTGCCAGGCTTAAACCGCGATCCAAACGGTACAGGATCCCCACCCGGATATTTGCTCCGGGAACGCCGCCATCGGCATCCAATTGGGGAGCAATGTCAACATAGGCATAAGGCGGTCCACCCAGAGCTGAGATGGCCGTAATGATTTTCTGGTAAGTCAGGTCTGCAGAGACGATCTGACTGCTCTCAACCCCGTCGTTGTCGGCGATTTCTTGCAGGCCGATGATGTCTGGCGCTGTTAACCAGTTGACGATATGTTCGGCGAGGGTTGCTATGCGGTGTTCGTCAAAGGTAGAGATGACTTCAACATTGTACGTGGCCACCCGAAATTGTCCTGATTCTGTTCCGGTTAAAGCCTCAGTGGGCTGCAAGCCACCGGAGTGAAAAGTAACGTCTTTAATCGGCTGAACTTTATAGTTGCCAAAGGTGTAATCCATCACACCCACAATCGGTTCCGACGCATAGTCACCGACCTGGACAAAGGGCATTTCGCGCAAAGCGTCATCGAGGATCACGCGCTCGGGGTTGAAATCATCTTCCTGGACGACGATACCGCCGCGTGGAGTGCGTGTGGTAGCCCAAACGCCCATATCTGGCAAAACAACAATTTCCTTGAACTTGTTGGTCGGCCCGACCACAACCGCGTTGTTGATCTGAACAAGCATCCCCTCCAAACTTTCATAAAAATCAAGCCCCGCTGCTTCTGGATCAAACTTTCCGCCGGCGAGAACCCGGCCCTGTGTCTGGGCGTCGATCACTTCCGTTGGCGGTGTACGACCGCCCTGACCAATGATGATTGGCACGGGCAGCGGGTTTCCGGTGGATAAGACCTCAATTTTTGGGTAGCGCAGGTGGGTAATCATCAGGTCGTTGGCCGGATCACCGTTGAACACGCCCTCTTTGACCACACCACTCACCAGCACTTCATCACCAGGTCGGACGGACGGGATCAGCTCTTGCAGGACGTAGATTCCTTCCGAGGTGGCGGAATCATGATCGGGGACAAGGGATTGCATATAGAAACCATCGGCCCGGATTACTGTTACGACGCCATACACGCCCTCTACCGTTTGATCCGCATAGGGCGAAATATGACCTGCTCCCTGGATGGCTGCAATTGTGATCGAATCAGACACGTCTGGTTTTGAAGGGGGTGATACTTTTACTGGCGTTTGAGTCTCTGGGCCTGGCAGCCGTTTGAGGATGCACCCGCTGATGAATAAAGTTAAAACCAGCAGGGTAGTTGCCCTGGCTAGTGACGTGCGGAATAGAAAATTAGGTTGTTCTGTCAAAAGGTTCCCTTTCCTGTGCTGCCCACATGGAAGCTGAGGCTGACTGTATTATTATAATCGATCAGAAAAACAACTTCGTTTTGTGAACAGGCTGAAAAATGAAATGGTGATCATGCAGGGCTTCGTCGTGGCTGATTTTGTGATCACCTGTTGAAAATTGGTCAGAGTTGGTCTTCATCAACGGTTATTTTCTAGTAAAATAGAAGCATGCAGATCAAAATAGCCATTACGAAAATTGATAAACACGGCAGCATTAATAGCGGCGATACGGTTGAAATCACTGAGCGGCCCAATGGCGGCATCTCGATTGTGATGGCCGATGGGGTGACCGGCCAGCCGGAAAGTAAGGCGATATCGACCCTGATTACGCATCGGGTGATTGATCATATCAGCAGTGGCATGCGCGATGGTGCTTCAATTCGCACTGCTGGCAGCCGAATTTTTGAAGCGCATCAGGGCGAGGTGCAGGCCAACCTGTGGGTTCTCAGCGCTGATCTGCAAACCAATACGATTATCATTTCACGCAGCAATGCCATCCCCGTGTTTCTAATTTCGGAGGAGAAGGTCGATTGCCTCTACAGTGGCAGTGAGCTGTTTGGCAGCCGTTTGGAAATATCACCGACCATTATTGAATTGCCGATCAAACCTGAAATAACGGTGGTTGCTTTTTCGGATGGCGTTTTCAACGCTGGCAAAAACATTCAGCAAAGCATGGATATTTGTACAACGCTTGAAGCTTTTGTGGATGAGCAAGAACCGACAGAAAGAGAAATTGCCGAATTTTTGTTGAACCGTGCGATCCGCCTGGATAATGGGCAGCCGCAGGATGATATGAGCATCATTGTTTTGCAGACATCATCACGACCTACGGATAACGTTCGGCGCATGAATATTTCATTGCCGCTGGAATGATTTGATACACCATTACAACCATGCACTTATCTGATTTTATGGCAGCACTTATATTGTTGTCGTTAGAATTCACCAATCATTGAATCCGATCAAAGCTCATAGGAGGTATTAATGCGGGAAAAGGTTGTGCTCATCACCGGGGCCAATGGAGAAATGGGTCATGGCCTGATACAGTATTTGTCAAAAACTTCGGATGCGAACATCGTGGCGTTGGATGTCGTTCCGCTGGATAAGGGATTGCGTAAGCTGGTCAGCACATATATTGTTGGCGATATCCTTGACCAAATGTTGCTGGGCAGGTTGGTGGTCGAACATGAAATTGCCACGATCTATCATCTGGCTTCGATTCTATCGACGAAAGCTGAATACAACCCGGAGACGGCGCATCGGATTAATGTTGAAGGGACATTAAACCTGTTGCGCCTGGCGGTTGAACAATCTCAATGGCAGGCTCAGTCGGTGATGTTTATCTATCCCAGTTCAATTGCTGCTTATGGCATATCGACGTTAAAAGATAAAGCGGAGGCCGGCGCCGTTATTGAGGAAGATTGGAACAACCCCACTACCATGTACGGCTGCAATAAACTCTATTGTGAGCATCTGGGGCGGTATTACAACAGCCACTACCGCCAATTGGCAGCTGACCATGATGGCAAACAAACGGTAGATTTTCGGGCGATACGCTTTCCTGGATTGATCAGTGCTGAGACAGTACCCACTGGCGGAACGAGCGATTATGGCCCCGAAATGCTGCATGCTGCTGCCAGGGGAGAGGAATACAGCTGCTTTGTCCGCCCGGATACGATCATTCCTTTTATGGTCATGTTGGATGCGATTAAAGCGCTGGTCGACCTGGCGGCTGTGCCAAAGAATCGGCTGACAAAATTTGTGTATAACATTACCAGCTTTTCTATTACTGCTCAACAAATCTTTGATATTGTACAAAAAGCTTTCCCGGAGGCGAAGATTCATTTTGCCGTGGATGAAGCCCGCCAAAGAATTGTAGATTCCTGGCCCGAAAATGTGGATGATTCGGCAGCTCGTAAGGATTGGGACTGGTCGCCGGAGTATGGCTGCGAGCGGTCTTTTGGCGAATATCTGATCCCGGCTATCCGGAAGCGGTATCAGCAATAGGCGGGCATTGTCAGGCCTGTTTAATCTTCCATTGGGTTTGAAAACCTTAAATAAAAAAGAGGTTGTCTTAAAAACGAAACAACCTCTGGTTTTGGTATGTCCTTGTTTACACGTCTAAATTTCTGACTTCTTTCGCGTGGGTTTGAATAAAGCGCCGGCGCGGAGGTACTTTTGACCCCATCAGCATGTCAAAGGTGCGATCTGCTTCAGCAGCATCCTCGATTGTGACTCTGAGAAAAGTGCGTTTTTCAGGGTTCATGGTGGTTTCCCACAACTGTTCGGGATTCATCTCTCCCAAGCCTTTGTAACGCTGCAGGGTGTAACGCCCACCATTGGCAGTGATCTTCTTGATCAATGCTTCACGTTCAGCTTCTGAATAAAGATAATGTTTTTCTTTTCCTTGAGTCACCAAATACAAGGGGGGTTGAGCGATATGAAGATGCCCATTTTCGATCAGCGGAAGCATATAGCGAAAGAAAAAAGTCAGCAGAAGTGTACGAATATGAGCGCCGTCAACATCGGCATCGGTCATAATCACAACACGGCCGTAGCGCAGGCCATCCAAAGAGAAGCCTTCACCGATCCCGGTTCCCAACGCTGAAATCAGAGCCTTTACTTCCCGATTCGTCAGAATTTTGTCCAGCCGAGCTCGTTCTACGTTGAGTATCTTTCCGCGCAAAGGCAGGATTGCCTGGAAGTGGCGATCGCGTCCCTGCTTGGCTGAACCGCCAGCAGATTCACCTTCAACGATATACAGTTCTGTGTGCTGCGGGTCGCGCTCGGAGCAATCGGCTAGCTTCCCGGGGAGGGTCATGCTTTCAAGCGCAGATTTTCGAATGACGAGGTCGCGCGCCTTGCGAGCTGCATCCCTAGCGCGGGCAGACGTGAGACATTTTTGAATGATTTTTCTGGCAACTGAAGAATTTTGTTCCAGGAAATTGGTAAAACCGTCGCTGACCACCTGTTGAACGTAGGTTTGAACCTCGGCATTCATCAGCTTGACCTTGGTTTGGCTTTCAAATTGGGGGTCGGGGTGTTTGATGCTGACGATGGCTGTCAGCCCTTCACGGGTGTCTTCGCCGGAAAAATTTGTGTCGGAATCTTTGAGGAGGTTGTTTTTTCGAGCGAAGTCATTGATTGAACGGGTTAGCGCAATCCTCAACCCGGTGAGATGCGTTCCACCATCAATGGTGTTGATGGTATTGGCAAAGGCATACACCGATTCCGAGAAGGCATCGATATATTGGATCGCTACTTCGACCCCGACGCCATCAATTTCTTTTTCGAAAAAAGCCACGTCGTGAAGTGTGTCCCGATTTCGATTGAGATATTTCACAAATGATGAAATACCGCCTTCGAAGTAATAGGTGAACTGGGTGTTGTCGCGTTTATCCTCAAGGCGGATGGTAATCCCCCGCGTGATAAAGGCCATCTCGCGAAAGCGTTGTGCAAGAAGGTCAAATTTGAAAGTATCACCGCTATTAAAGATGGTCGCGTCGTATTTAAAGGTGGTGGTGGTTCCAGTTTTCGATTTTGGCGCTTTAGCAATTATCTTTACGGGCGCCTGCGGGAATCCTTTTTCATAGCGCTGGAAATACACTTTCTCGTCCCGGGTAACTTCTACTTCGCACCACTCTGAAAGTGCATTAACTGCCGAGACACCCACACCGTGTAAACCGCCAGAAACCTTGTAGCTGGAACCCCCAAATTTTCCACCGGCATGGAGGGTGGTCATAACAACTTCCAAAGCGGAAACTTTTCGTTCCGGGTGCATATCAACGGGGATGCCACGACCATTATCAATGACGGTTATGCTTTCATCCTCATTGATGATGACTGTAATTGCATCGCAAGTTCCAGCCAGAGCCTCATCGATGGAGTTGTCCACCACCTCATAAATCAGGTGGTGAAGGGCTTTAAAATCGGTACCGCCGACATACATGCCTGGTCGACGGCGAACAGCTTCCAGGCCTTCCAGGATTTGAATATCATTTGCATTATAAGAAAAGGGTTGTTTTGCCACGTTGATAACTCCGAGGGTTGTTGATTTAAGTGGGTATGGGTGCTTAAACCGATTTTAATTTCTGGTTGATCACCGTTTGTGAGAACTTCGTCGCGTCAATGAAGTAGTGGAAAGATGCGGCGATGATCGCGGACACGATGAATGCGTGTCCGAAAATGCCAACGAACAAAAACCAATTGTCAACATTGGGTGATCGCCAGAGATAGTTTAAACCTTCAACCATCAGGTAAGAAGCGAAGAAGAACCAGATTGTTTTGCTCATGGAGATGCGGACAACATTAATACTGGTAATCATTGCCGCAATGAGGTTTTGTTGGTAAAGAAAAATACCATGGGGCGTAAATATGAGCGGGATAATCGCCCAAAGAATGAAGATCATGGACAGGGTTAACAATAATTGGCCAATTAATGGGCTCAGTGCGACCACAAAAGCAACTAAAAAGATCAACGGTACGGATAAGATGACCGTGACGATTAACAATAAGATCGGCATCAGAACGATTTGCAAAAATGACTTCAGCAAGGATTTGAAATTGTCCTGATCGTAACTAACAATCTGTTTGGATATACTCTGAAAATATAAACTTCCTAAGAAATATCCAATGAAGATAAATAACAGCCAGGTAATTAGAAATTGGAAGCTAGATTCAAGACTGAAAGTTAGGGGCTGGCCAATTGGATTCAAAAAAGAGGGTTTTGACACCATCAAGCTGGGCACTCCGACGGGCAATGTGCGCAAAGAGACGGCGAGATTAAAATTCGCCAGGATTTCTTGCATGACGGCCTGGTAATCCTCGAAAACAGGGAGGAATTCACCGACATTAGCGCCCGGTAATTGGGTAAAACCCTGTGCCAGGGGGCTGAAGAGGTGGTCAACGCGCCAGGCTGGCCCAAACCACAAAAACAAGTCCAATATAATTGGAATAAGGATCAAACCGGGTTTGTTGGCTATGGTGTTGAAGCCAGCGATTAATGCCTGGATGATGCTTGGTGATTGGATTTTAGAATCAGAATTTGTGTTCATACAGGTAGTAATTTTACCACACCTGACTAAAACTGACTACATTTGTTCCAATAAACCCCCTCATAGACGTTAAGCGCCTTCATTTAATTAAAAATTAACCATCAAAGTGGCTTATGACGCTTTAAATCGTTTTGCCGAGTTTGAAAGTGGTAGAATGATGCTATGCAAAACAGGTCTGCATTACCCGATCTTGAGCGACTTTCGATCGTTACCGCGACAATCATGCTGGCATTTGCGTTAACCCAGTTGATTACTTTTTCTGCTCAAAAGGTTTCTTTTTCGATGTTTGGTTTATTTCTTGACTTTGAGATAAACTTCAACACCCTTGTGATTGTTTTTGCCGTCTTTTTGGCGGCAGCCGGGATGGACTGGTTAATCCAATCAAACCCTGACAAGCAGGATAAAGCGCATCGTTGGGCTACAACCCGCCATTGGATTGTTCCTGTACTAACAGCTCTGGTCATTGGGGTGGCGTTAAGCAGCTTTGTGGGCAGCGTACTATGGTGGGTTGTATACTTTCTTGGAAGTTTGCTGTTGTTTGCTGTGTTCATTGGCGAATACAACGTTTTCATTGCTGAAGATACGGTCAACCCGTTGGCAACAATTGGGCTGACGGCGCTCTCATTTGTGCTTTTCCTGCTTTTAGCGATTGCTGTATTTTCTGCGAACATCCGCTTATATGTCCGCCTGCCGTTGCTGGGTATCGGCGCCCTGATGGTGACTTCGCGAACCTTGTTTTTACGCTTAGGAGCGTGGCACACCCTGTGGGGTTTGGTGGTCAGCCTGATTACCTCAGAGCTGGTGGTCGGTTTGCATTATTTACCCCTGAACCCGATAAAAGATGGTTTGTTGTTGGTGGGGATGGTATACGCCCTCACCAGCATTGTTACCGCCATTAAAGAAGCGCGCAGCTCCTGGGCTTTTTGGAGTGAGCCAATTGCAATGCTGTTACTGACAATCCTTTTAAGCATCGTCTGGGCTTAAAAGGTCGAGTTGTCAGGGTCTTCTTCCAGAGATTGATAATAAAGCGCACGTAAATTTCGTCGGTGGAGTTCACTGGCCAATCCTCCTAAAAGGATTCTGCTCTTTCCACAGGCTTCAACCCCAATGCTATCCAAAACCTCGAGTGGATTTTTCCGTCTGCGGGCGGTTTTGACGGCCTTTTGAAGGGCCCTTAAATAGGTGGTGTTTTCCTTGATCTTTTCTTCGATTTCACCCCGTAAAATGATCTCACCATGACCCTGGATGATGTTTTCCAGGCCCATATCATTGAATTTTTGGATGGTTTGGAGGTATTGCTCCATGTTGCCTTCAACAATAAAGGGGACGGGCATGAAGGCATCACCGGTAAAGAGGATGCGATCCTCCTCAACCAGGACGGAGATTCCATCTTCTGAGTGACCCGGGGTAGAGAACATCAGTAGGTGCTTTTTCCCGACTTTAAGTCGTAATGTACCTTCATGAAACGTAATTTGTGGTGGAACGATATTGAGCTGCTTATAGAGGGGGTTGTCCTGTCGAGCGACTTCAAGTGCAGATGGTGCCCGCTCCAGGAGCATTTGCCGGCATTTTTCATGGCCGATGATGGTCGCATTAGGGAAAAAACAATTGCCCCAGCTGTGGTCTGCATGATGATGGGTGTTAATCACATACCGCACCGAAAGATTCAATTTTTCCTCAATGTAATCTCGCATGGTTAGTGTTTCTTGAGGCATAAGGGTGTCGATCACGACGGCCCATTTTGGTCCGGCAACCACGCCAGCAGAAACCTGCGCATAGGTTTCACTTTGGAACCAATAAACGTTTTCAGATATGCGTTCGCGGAGCATGTATCCAATCCTAAATTGAGAATTTTTGTGCTTGCAAAGAATAGCACATTACAGGTCAAAAGTCAAAATATACGCCTTGGGAGGGCGTGATGAACACCATTAAATAGCGAACACTATCCAACGAGCGTAAACTGGCCAATACATCGCACCGGCTGAAGCATAACCCATACTTATTAAACGATTATGTTCACCACCCAATGGTTTCCGAGGCTTTTATTTGTAGTGTAGCGTTTAACAGATCAATGGGGAGGGAACTCGAAACCCCTTATTATGGCTTGTGGGTCCATCATTCAACAACGCCTAAAAAGCAGGTCACAATTTATTGATGTCAACCAGGCCGGAACGCAGCGCCACAAGAACGGCCTGAGTGCGGTCGGACACGTCCAGTTTGGAGAACAGGTCGCTCATGTAATTACGGACTGTTCCTTCGGATAAAAACAAACGCTGAGCAATATCGGAGTTGTACAGCCCCATCGTTAATAATTGCAGGATTTCTTCCTCACGAGGAGACAACGACAACTTTGTTTGTGATTTTTTCATTGCGTGGGGCTGGGTTACATTCTCTAAAACTTTTCGGGCCACGGAGGGGTCAATGTAGGCCTCTCCGGCCATAGTCCCCTTAATCGCCTCGATCAACTCCTTGCTCGGACGATCTTTAAGCAGATAGCCCGAAGCGCCGCTGCGGATGGCGTCAAAGAGCCACTCGTCGTCGGTATAGGTGGTTAAAATAAGGATTTGCATCTGGGGGTATAGTTCGCGTAGCTTTCTGGTTGCCTGGATACCGTTCATCTGAGGCATTTTCAAATCCATCAGCACCAAGTCTGGCTGTTTTTCAGCTGCAACTTCCAGGGCTTCAAACCCATCGCTGGCAATCCCTACGACCTGAATCCCAGGATCGGCCTCCAGGATGTGCTGTAAACCCTCGCGAACGATTTCCTGATCGTCACAGATCAAAACTTTTATCATCCAATCTCTCCCAATCCAGTCTGACTGTGGTACCGCCATCCGACTGGCTTTCTACGGTTAGCTTTCCGCCGATGATGGCCGCACGCTCCTGCATACCGGTAATCCCATAGCGGCCGGGGAAAGCTGCAAGCTTTTGTAAATCGAAGCCTTTACCATCATCGCTGATTTCTAGCTCAAATCGGTTTCCGTTTGTTGCAAGTTTCAGCCGAGCACGGCTGGCCAAAGCATGTCCGGCAATGTTTTCTAAGGCCTCCTGGGCAATTCGATAAAAGCTTTGTTCAACGTCTGGTGGCAGGGTCAGGGGGCGGTCTGTGATCTCGATTTCGACCTCGATACCTTCACGATCTGCAAATGTCCGGGCCATATTCCGCAGGGCAAGCGCCAGCCCCAAATCTTCAAGCGGTTGGGCGCGCAGGTCTTGCAAGGCCCGGCGCGTCTCGTTCAGTCCCTGGCGCGTTGCGGTCAGTGAGTGATCGAGCATCGTGGAGATTTTGTCCTGTCTGCCCGGTAGGATGCTTTTAATGGCCTCCAGGTTCACGGCTACGCCGCTTAGGGTATGGGCCAGGGTGTCGTGCAACTCGCGCGCCAGCCGGTTGCGCTCGCGGCTGGTGGCCAGGTGTTCCAGTGTGTTTGCTTGCTGTCCCAGGCGGATGTTAGCCATGATGAGTTTGCGCTTTTGAGAACGCTGGGTTTCCATCAGCTTAACGATAATATACCCCACCACCCCGAAAGCAAAGGCCCGGATGAGCGGCATTCCCAGTACGGGAAGCGTCTCTAGGTTAATCACCCGGACAACTCTGGTCAGAATAAACAGCTCGATCAGATTGGTAAAGACCACGAACACCATTACCCAGAAAAATGAATATTGCCAGGCAGTGATCACCAGGAGGACCAGAAGGATTGGAATCAGTGCCCAACTGCGGGCAATAATAATCGAAAGATCGGTGCTGGGGTCAAAAAGGTAAATCAGGTTACTGAATACTGTAACAGCAGTATAAGAGACAAGCGCATAAGGCAAGTACCATTTTTTTAAGCGTTTTTCAAGCCACGGGAAGGACAAGTATAAAAATAAACTGGCATTGGTAACCAGGTTTAAAAGGGATTGCACCCGTAACGTTTCACCAGGCTGCGGCGCGACGGCTCCGTAGCCCCACAATATTGCAAAATAGATCATTGCAACCGTGGCGAAATAACGGAAGATGCGAATCAGACCTGGCTCGAGTGGTCGTCCCATAGGTGCATAATATCACGATTCTCTTCAACCTGTTAAATCTGCTGGGTGAATGATGACACGTATCATCCATACATATTATGCGGGTCATGCTGGCTTGTGGCGCAGTACACCTGACCGACAAACCGTCTGCCCGGTATAGTTGCTTACACAAGTTTGGTGTTAGGAGGTTTATGGAACTCGCAATTAAAGCCGAGGGTTTGAACAAGCGGTACCCGTCACGGAAAAAGACAGAAGCCATCAGGGACGTAAATTTATCAATCCCCAAAGGAATTTTGTTTGGCTTGGTTGGCCCTGACGGTGCTGGCAAGACAACGACTCTGCGGATTCTTTCTTCAGTCATGGACCCCAGTCATGGAACCGCCTGGGTTGCCGGGTATGACGTAAACAAGCAGGCGGATGAGGTGCGCAAAAGGATTGGTTACATGCCGCAGAACTTCAGCTTGTATTCTGACCTGAGCGTCATCGAAAACTTGAATTTCTTTGCGGATATTCAACACGTGCCTGCCAGTGAAAAACAAACACGGATTGATGAAATGTTAGCTTTTATCCACCTGGAAAAATTTAGGAAACGGCGTGCCGGTAAGCTTTCGGGTGGGATGAAGAAAAAATTAGCTTTGGCCTGTGCCATGGTGCATGACCCGCGGGTTCTGATCCTTGATGAGCCCTCTACCGGTGTGGACCCGGTCTCCAGGCGCGAACTGTGGGTGTTACTGGCCGAGGTCGCTCAAAAAGGTGTTACCGTCATGGTGAGTACGCCTTACATGGATGAAGCCGAACGCTGTCATCAGGTAGGCATCCTCTATCAGGGCAATTTACTGGTCACCGGCACTCCTGATGAAATTATTGGCGCTTTACCTTTTGATGTGATTGAGGTTAAAGCCAAGCCTCGCAAATTGATGCGCCAGATTGTTTCGGAATCGCAGGATATTTTGGATTGGAACCCGGTGGGCGACCGCTTGCGGGTGCTGGTTTCGGAGAATGGACGGCAAAGCAAGGCGCTTCACTCGCTGTCCCAAGCGTTCAAAGCTAATAAAATGGAAGTTTCCATTTTACGTTCGACACGCCGGAGCATGGAAGATGCCTTTGTTCATCTGGTGAAACAACAACGGAGCCAGGTATGAATAACGCTAAGACCGCTGTTGAAGTCGAACAGCTAACCAAACGCTTTGGACAGTTTACCGCAGTTAACAAGATTGATTTCTACATTCCCCAGGGTGAAATTTTTGGATTACTGGGTCCCAATGGAGCGGGCAAAACCACCACGATCCGGATGTTGTGCGGATTAATGCGGCCAGATGGTGGGTCTGCACGGGTGTTGGGCTATGATATTGCCCGTCAACCTGAAGAGATTAAGAAACGTATTGGATATATGTCGCAAAAGTTTTCTCTTTATAACGACCTGTCGGCACTGGAGAATATCAAGTTCTATGCCGCTATCTACAATGTGCCGGAAAAAGAACGGGCCAACCGGGTAGCGCAATTGATTGAGATGTCGGGGTTGAACGGATTCGAAAACGAGCTAACCCGAACCCTATCGGGTGCGTGGCGACAGCGGTTGGCATTGGCTTGTGCCATTGTACACAATCCGCCAATGTTGTTTTTGGATGAAGCCACAGCCGGAGTCGACCCGGTTTCGCGGCGCGAATTTTGGGATCTGATTTACACCCTGGCAGGCGAGGGGACCAGTGTTCTGGCGACCACCCACTACATGGATGAGGCTGACTACTGCAATACGATTGGCATGATGTATGAGGGAGAGTTGGTGGCGTTAGCCAGCCCCGAGACGATTAAAGACAACCTGCCCGGAGTGTTGATACAGGTGGATTGCTCCCAGGTTATCGAAGCTGCCGATCTGCTGGAAACCTTGCCTTATGTGCACAATGTTTCTGTGCATGGCGCCCAGGTTCATGTGACAGCCAATGAAAAACGCGATGTGCAGAAAATTGAGAAAGCACTCACACAGGCTGGCTTCCAGGTGAATTCGATTGAGATCATCCAGCCCTCTTTGGACGATGCTTTCATTGCGATTGTGATGCACCATCGTGCGCAGTTACGCGAATCATCAAATGATTAGGAGTTTTATATGAAGCGTCTTTGGACCATTATGATAAAAGAGTTGTACCATATCTGGCGCGATCCGCGCACCCTGGCTTTAATCCTGGCGTTGCCCGGCATGCTGTTGATTTTGCTTGGCTATGGGATTTCGGGGGAGAATTTGAACACTTCCTTAGCCGTGGTTGATTTTAGCAAAACAAATGCCAGTCGGGAATTTGTGGAGCGCTTTACAGCCAGCCAGGATTTTGATTTGCGTTACATCGCTGAAAACGAATCTGAATTGCAGGATTTGATCGATCATGATCAGGTTGATGTGGGCATGATTATCCCGGAAGATTTTGGTCGCAAACTGAATGCACAACAGCAGGCAACCGTGCAGATATTGGTGGATGGTTCGATGAATCCCACGGATTCATTGACTGTTCAATTGAAGCTGTCGGCAATCAGCCAGATGGCTTCCCAGGATATTTTGATGACATGGCTGAAGCGCAGCGGAACAGGTTTTTCTCTTTCACTGCCGCTTGTTGACAATGTTCGCACGTTGTATAACCCGCATGGCGACCAGAGGCTGTATATGATTCCGGGCCTGATTCCCATTTTGCTTCAGGTGCAGGCTTTGCTTCTTTCAGCATTAGCCATTGTGCGCGAGCGCGAACAAGGTACGATGGAACAATTGATCGTTACACCGATCAAGCCCTGGGAGTTAATGTTGGGGAAGATCATTCCATATCTTTTGGTCAGCATTATCAACCTGTTCCTGTTGCTTGGTCTGGGTAAGCTGCTGTTTGGGGTTACAGTCGCTGGCAACTACTGGGACCTGATTGGCCTGAGCCTGATTTTTATTATTGGCTCGCTGGGAATGGGTGTGTTGATTTCAAACATCTCACAATCACAAATGCAAGCGATCTATATTGCCGTCTTTGTCGTGCTCATTCCTGCCATCATCCTCTCGGGGATGTTGTTTACCCGGGAGAACATGCCCGCCCTGACCTACTGGTATAGCGAGTTGTTACCGGTTACACACTATCTGAACATCACGCGCGGTATTATCGTGCGCGGGGCAACCGCCCAATCACTGATGGGTTCGTCTACCATTCCGCTCATCATTTTAAGTGTGGTCTATTTTGTCGCTTCTGTGCTGGTGTTTAGAAAGCGCATCTAATAATTTTTAAGGAGTTTATATGAAACGCTCAATTTCTTTCTTGCTTGCGACCTTCCTGGTTGTAACCACGTTGCTTACTGCTTGCAGTACTAATGGTGATACCGTTATCACCGCCTCGGGAACGCTTTCCGTGGTCGAGGTGCCGGTAGCTCCCGAGGTCAGCGGTCGAGTTGTGTCGATCAGCGTCAACGAAGGGGACGCGGTTAAGGCCGGGGACGAACTTTTCCGCCTTGACGATGAATTACTACAAACCCAATACAACCAGGGGGCGGCCGCCGTGGATGCTGCCGCTGCCACTCTGGCGGCCGGGCAAGCCCAAATAGTTTATGCACAGCGTCAGCATGAGCTGGCCTTGCAAGCTGCCCGCGCCCAGGAAGACCCCTTCCGGGTGGCGTTTTGGACCGCTGCTACCCCCGATGACTTCCAGCCGGCCTGGTACTTCCAGGTGAATGAAAAACTTGATGCGGCAGTGGCTGAAGTGGACGCGGCCGAAAAAGACCTGGCAGATGAAGCACAAAATCTTGCTGATGAGATATCGAAAGCCAGCAACCAGGATTTTATTGCCGCGGAAAACCGCCTGGCAGAGGCGCAGGCTGCATACACAGTTGCTCAGAAAACGCTGACACAAGCTAAATCGGCGAATGATAAAACCTTGACCGACGCCGCCCAGGAGATCTTTGATCGCGCTGATACAGAACTGAGCAGCGCCCGACTAGAATACGACCGCATGCTCACCAGCAGCTCGGCTGACGCTGTTTTACGCGCTCGGGCACGGGTAACCGTGGCACAGGCACGCCTTGACAATGCGCGCGTTTCGTTATCGGCTTTGCAAACCGGAGACCATTCTATCCAGGTGAGCGTGGCAGAAGCGGGTGTTGATCAAGCCCAAGCAGCTGTTTCGCAAGCTCAGGCCAACCTCAACCAGGCCGAGGCGTCACTGGCACTGCTGAAATTGCAGCTGGAACGAGCAGTCGTTACGGCGCCCGTTGACGGCACCTTACTGACCCGTGATTTAGAAGTGGGCCAACTGGTGGCTGCAGGCGGCATCATAATGACCTTTGGGCAGTTGGAAACGATGGATCTGACTGTTTACATCCCCATTGACCGTTATGGACAGGTTTCGATAGGCCAGAAAGTGGAGATCAGCGTAGATTCTTTCGACGGGGTGACCTTCCCGGGGCATGTGGTGAAGATTGCTGATTCAGCAGAGTTTACCCCCCGCAACGTTCAATCCGCCGAAGGACGGGCGTCAACTGTCTATGCGGTGAAGATTTCGGTGGCCAATACTGATCTGCGCCTTAAACCGGGTATGCCAGCAGATGTGAAATTTATCCCCTAAAAATTTATATCCTAAGCAACAGATTGTTACGAACCAGTTGCCAGGGAGTCAGCCGCAACCGCTGGCTCCCTGGCGTTTTGTTGTTAACGAAAACGTTGTGTTGACCATAACTCATTGACTGAAGGTGGAAGAGCGGTGACGGGGTGATCTAACGTTTGAAAACTGCACACACAGATTAGTGTCTCAATGAGCAGTGATTAGGAGCACCACTCACAATAATCTCAAAGTCATTATAATTACCCCATGTGCACCCTTTTTTCTCGTCACAACAACACCTGGCAAGTTTGGACGGCGCGAGGATTAATCGCCGTGGTGTTGTTCTGGAACCTGCAAGCCGCTGTGCATTTTATGGCCAACCCGGCGGCATTTGCGCCCTCCTTCCAACTGGAAGGGGTTCCCGGTCGGACCGCTGTGGCGGGTTATGGCATCCTGTTTTTGATGTGGCAGGTGCCCTATGCCTTTGCCAGCATCCACCCGGTTCGCTTTAAAACCTCGTTGTGGTCGGCGGTGATTATGCAGACGATTGGCGCGGTTGCCGAATCGCGCCTGCTAACCACCATTCCGGGTGAATATGGGCTCCTGCGAGGCAGTATCATCCGCTTCATCATCTTTGATGGTGCTGGGGTGTTCATCCTGCTGGGAGCGCTGGTTTTGGTACGACACCAGGCGTTCGATGATGGGGTTAAAAATGGCCCATCGCATACACCCCGGTAACCTGATAATTTAAGACTGCCAAAAATTGAATCGATTGATCAGTGATATGCTAACCGAGATTAATTACCCCAGCTTTGCCGGGTAAGCTTCTGGCTCATCGCGGAAGAGCTTGGTATGATCACCGCCTTCAAAGATGGACAGCCTGGTCTCAGGAACAACGGCTTTCAGCGCTTGGGACTGGGTGAAGTCTACCATCTCGTCCTGCACTAACCCTGATGAAGAAATAAATAACAACAATCGCAATCGTAAGGATCGGTATCCGGAATAGAAAATCCATTTTTCTATCTTGTGATCAGGTTGAAGATAATTGCGCACCACTCACTTTCTTTTGCAGTAAAGCCTGTTTTTCTGCTGCAGGCAAGAAAGCAACTTCAACTGCGTTTTGTTGGGCTTTGCGCGTGTCTTCCACGGTTAAGCCGGCTGCTGGCGCGGCCATCTCAAATTCCTCGCGCAGCGTGATCGGGCTGATGCCCGGATCGTCGGTGTTGATCGTCGCCAATAACCCCAAATCCAGCCAGGCCTTCAATGGATGCTCGGCGTAGCTGGGCACGGTGTTGGTGTGCCAGTTGCTGGTCAGGTTCGCCTCGATGCCAATGCGCGCCTCCAGCATGTGGTCTACCAGGGCCGGGTCTTCGAGGATGCAGACCGCATGGCCGATGCGACTGGCGCCCAGGTCGCGAATGGCCTGCCATACACTTTGTGTTCCGGCCGATTCACCAGCGTGCACGGTGATACCCCAGCCGACGTCACGCGCCCGGTTAAAATGCGGAATAAACCACGCCGCCGGGAAGTTGGCTTCATCCCCGGCCAGGTCCAGCCCGATGATATCATCCTTGCAGGTCAAGAGAGCATCCAATTCTTTATGTCCAATTTCAACGCCATAGGTGCGGCTGATGATGCCGATCAGATTCACCTGGATATCGTCCAATGTGCCTACGGCCGACCGGACCCCGTCTACCACGGCGTGCACGACACCTGTCGGGTCAAGCCCATGCGGTTCAGCCATGAACCAGGGGCTGAAGCGCAGCTCGATATAGTCAATGCCCTCTGCGTGGGCGTCCAGTACGTTTTCATAGGCTACGCGTCGGCAGGCGTTCACATCAGCGAAGATGGACACCATCCAGGTGAATTTTTGAAAATACGCGCCGATGTCGCTCAGCGGTTCGTTTACCTGGATATGAGGGCGCAGCGCCTCCAGCGTATCGGCTGGCAAGGGTAATTGATGCTGTTGGGCCAGTTCAAGAATGGTTCCCAGGCGCACATTGCCATCCAAATGGCGATGAAGGTCAATCAGGGGTAAATCTGCGTGGATCATGATGATCTTTCTTCCAAATCTTTGAAGGCTTTCCATGAAATTATAAACCAAAACCAGTTTCGAACTCTGAATGGAGGGCAATCGGCATTATAATACCTTCAGCATCCCTTCGGTAGAGGAGTAACGTGCGTATGAAAACAATCAACGCTGAGCTGCTTTTTAAAACGAACAACATCTTGGGTGAAGGTCCTCAATGGCATCCGGATGAGTCCTGTTTGTACTGGGTTGATATCGAAGCGCAACGCCTTTACCACAGTGACGGGGCGTTGAAATCCTTTACTTATACCCGTTTTGACACGCCAATTGGCGCACTTGGATTCAGAAAGGCGGGCGGGTTTATCCTGGCGACCGGGCAGGGCTTTCAAACCTGGGATGGCAAACAGCTGGACACCATCTGGAACCCGCTGCCTTCACGACCCGCGGTGCGTATGAACGACGGGAAAGTTGATCCTGCAGGGCGATTTTGGGCTGGTAGCATCGATACAGGTCAACACCAGGCGGAACTCTACCGGCTGGACCCTGATGGCAATCAACACACCCTGCTGAAGGACCTGGAGATTGCCAATGGGTTGGATTGGAGCCCTGACCGGAAAACGATGTACTTCACGGATTCCGGCCAGTACACCATTTTCGCTTTTGATTACGATATTGAAACCGGCGCCATCAACAAACCGCGCTCGTTCCTGCAGTTGCCCAAGACCAGTGTCGGCATTGTCCCCGATGGCCTGTGCGTGGATGCCGAAGGCTATATTTGGAGTGCACACTGGAACGGCTGGAGCGTCTTTCGTTACAATCCGAAAGGGGTTCCCGTCCTGCGGGTGAAAGTGCCGGCGCAAAGGGTTACCTCGTGCTGTTTGGGTGGCTCTAACGGTGATTTGCTGTTCATCACCACGGCGCGCACGGGTCTTACCCCGGCTGTTCTGGAAAATCAACCTCAGGCCGGGAACGTTTTTGTAGTCCAAACGCAAACCACCGGCCAAGAAACGCATTTTTTTTAACGCGTGACATACGCAAAGGAGTAAAGAACATGCAAATTGGTGTTTTAACTGCCCTGTATCAAAACTTACCCTTTCCAGAAGTTCTCGACAAAGTTAAGGCTTTGGGTGTGACTGCGGTTGAAATCGGCACCGGTGCGTTTGCCGCCAGCACCCACATCGACCTGGAAGGCTTGTTAAAAGATAAAGCTGCCCGTGAGGCTTACCTTGATGAAATACATCAGCGTGAAATGATCATCAGCGCCCTCAGCTGTCATGGCAATCCCATTCACCCCAACCTGGCAATTGCCCAGCGTGACGATGCCATCTTCAGGAAATCTGTTCAATTGGCGCAATTAATGGGGGTGCCGGTGGTCAATACTTTCTCGGGCCTTCCCGCGGGTTGTGAGAGTGACCGTACGCCTAACTGGGTTACCTGCCCCTGGCCGCCGGATTTTCTTGAAATATTAGATTACCAGTGGGGCCAGGTTGCGATCCCCTACTGGAAAGAGGCTACAAGTTATGCGGCCGACCATGGGGTCAGGATTGGTATAGAGATTCACCCTGGTATGCTGATCTATAATGTTGAGACCATGCTGCGCATGCGCTCTGAGGCAGGACCGGCTTTGGGTGCCAACCTCGATCCCAGCCACATGGTCTGGAACGGTGTGGACCTGGTGGCGGCGATCCGCGCCCTGGGCGAGGCTGTGCATCATGTTCATGGGAAGGATTGTTATATCGACCCTATCAATGTGGCGGTCAATGGCTGTAATGATCATAAGCCTTACGATCGCATCCCGGATCGATCCTGGACTTTTCGCACAATTGGCTATGGGCACGATTTGAAATTCTGGAAAGATTTCGTCAGCACACTGCGGTTAGTCGGGTACGATTACGTGATCTCGATTGAACACGAAGATGCTCTCATGTCGACGGATGAAGGCCTGGCAAAAGCCGTGGCGCTCTTGCAAGACGCCATCATCAGCGATCCTCCCGGCGAAATGTTCTGGGCCTGAGCTGCTTATCTGCCCAGGTGCTGCCATGTTTGTAGGTCAACTCGCTGGCATGGTTGCGCCAGAAGAAATGAAAAGTTCACCCTGAAACAGATTCAAGGATGGCTACCATTGTGTATGGAAGGAGCCTTCTTTATCCAGGCGACGGTAGGTATGTGCGCCGAAATAATCACGCTGTGCCTGGGTCAGGTTGGCTGGCAGGCGTTCAGTTCGGTAGGCATCAAAATAAGCCAGGGCAGAGCTGAGGGCATAGACGGGGACACCCATCCGAATGGCGTTGATCAATACATAACGCAAGGCGCCCTGGCGTTTGGCGACCGCCTTGTTGAAATCTTCGTCAAATAGCAAATTAAGCAAGCCGGGATCACGCCCATAAGCTTGCATGATATCGTCCAGCAAGTCTGCCCGGATAATACAGCCAGCCCGCCAGATTTTAGCAATCACCTGCATATCAAGGGCATATTCATATTCTTGCGAGGCAAGCTGCATTAAGCCAAAACCCTGTGTGAAGGCAAGTACAAGGCCGGCAAACAGAGCATGTTTACAGGCTGCAAGCAGCACTTCCCGATCGCCGATAAAGGTTGGCGAAGGCCCATCGATGAGCTTTTGTGCAACTGTGCGCTGGCTTTTCATCCCAGAGAGAATCCTGCTGGCAACACCCGCGTTGATGGCGTGCGTGGGGGCACCTAAATCAAAAGCGTTTTGCGAAGTCCATTTGCCGGTGCCCTTTTGCTCAGCTTCATCCAGGATTACATCCACAAGCGGTTTCCCTGTTTCTGGGTCGAGCTTTTTGAAGATCTCACCGGTAATTTCGATCAGATAGGAAGCAAGTTCACCTTGATTCCATTCCACAAACAGGTCTGCTAGTTCCGTTGCTGTCAGGCTCAGACCCCGGTTCAGCAGATCGTAGACTTCAGCAATCATCTGCATGATGGCGTACTCAATTCCGTTGTGGACCATTTTGACATAATGCCCAGCCCCGCGTGGGCCGACATAGTCCACACAGGGCTCGCCATCCTGTGTTTTTGCAGCCGCGGCTGTGAAAATTTCTTGCAGTGCTTTCCAGGCAGCCAGGCTGCCACCGGGCATGATGCTGGGCCCATGCAATGCGCCTTCTTCTCCACCCGAAACACCAGCCCCGATAAATAAGAAACTATCACGCTCCAGCTCGGCTGTACGGCGTTCGGTGTCTGCAAAAAATGAGTTTCCGCCATCAATGAGGATGTCACCAGGCTCGAGGTAAGGTTTGATCTCTGAAATGACCGCATCGACAGCAGGCCCAGCTTTGACCATCAACATGATGCGGCGCGGCTTTTCTAAGCTGGCCATCAAATCTGCATAGCTGTAGGCGCTGGTGACGGACTGTCCGTTCGTTAATCTGGCTATAAATTCCTGGGTTACCGAAGCTGTACGGTTGTAGACGACCACCGGGTAACCCTTGTTAGCAATATTTAATGCCAGATTCTGTCCCATAACACCCAAGCCGACCAGGGCAAATTTTGCTTTTTTCATCAACACTCCAGTGTAATCATGTGATTATGTGCTCTAAAACCTGAATACTTCCGGTTTCTACAATGCTTCGCATAGATATAAACGGTGCTAACCAGTGGCGACCAATCCATAAAATAAGGGTAACGGTGCTTTTGGTTGTTTATCAATTGTTATTGCAGTTAACAACTGTTCGGTGGCCAGGGTCAGTGTCGCCTCATCCCGGGCGTGGACAATAAAAATGGGTTGGCCGCTTTCTACGTGATCGCCAACCTTTGTCATCACGGTGATTCCTACCGAAAGATCAATGGGATCATCTTTTTTTGAACGTCCAGCGCCCAAAAGCACTGCAGTTTCCCCTACCTTACGCGCATGCACCGCGTGAATAAAACCGCTGGCGGGGGCAGGGATTACAGATTTAATTGGGGCTTCCGGCATTTTCTCCGGGTGATCCACGTAGCTGACATCCCCTCCCTGAGCAGTGATTAAGCGTTTGAGATAGTCCAGCCCCAGCCCTGAATCCAGGGCCTCCTGAGCCATCGCTTTTGCGGCTGCAAGCGTTCTGGCCCGTTTCCCCAGCATCAGCATATGCCCGGTAATTCCCAGGCAATGGGCCCAAAAATTATCTGGCCCAGCACCACGTAAGGTCAGTATGGCTTCTTTCATCTCCAACGCATTGCCCACAGCCTGCCCCAGGGGTTGATTCATGTCCGAAAGCAAGGCGGTGACCGTTCTGTCACTCAGATCGCCAATCGAGACCATCAGTTCAGCCAATTCTTTGGCCTGATCTAAAGTGTTCATAAAAGCGCCGTTGCCGACTTTCACATCCAGCACGATCGCCTGGGCGCCGGCAGCAATTTTTTTACTCATGATCGAGGAAGCAATCAATGGGATCGACTGTACAGTCGCCGTTACATCTCGCAGGGCATACAATTTGCCATCGGCCGGCGCCAGATCAACGCTTTGTCCGGATAAGACCATGCCCAAGGTGCCCAACTGGTGTAAGAACTCATCCCTGGTCAGGTTTGTGCGAAATCCAGGTATTGATTCAAGCTTGTCAAGGGTACCCCCGCTAAATCCCAATCCGTGGCCGGACATCTTGCCCACAGGCAACCCGCAAGCTCGCGCCAGGGGGACTACAACGAGCGAGGTTTTATCGCCAACACCCCCGGAAGAGTGTTTGTCGACGACGATATCAACCACGCTGCTCAGATCAAGTTTTTCACCCGAGTTTGCCATAGCGAGGGTCAGACAGGTCGTTTCTTCAGCGGTCATTCCATTCAGTAAAACTGCCATGGCCCAGGCAGCGGCTTGATAATCCGGGATAATCCCGTCCGTGTACCCCCGAACAAAAAATTCAATCTCTTCTTTTGAAAGTTCGATCTTATCACGCTTTTTTTCGATGATCTCAACAGCTCGCACAGGCACCTCCGCAGATCATTTTACCGTAAAAAAAACCGTAAGGTTAACGGGGTGTGTGTATCACTGCCCATTCGACCTTACGGTGAATTAATCAACAAAAAAGTTAATTTTTTAACCGCACCACCACTTTTCGCTTCGGTTCTTCGCCTTCGCTTTCTGGTTCAACTTCAGGGTGGTCGCGCAGTTCGATGTGAACAATTCTGCGCTCATTGGGGGGCATCGGTTCCAGGGATTGTTTGCGCCCGGTGCCAGCAACCTGATCAGCAATTCGTCGAGCGAGTTTTCGCAATTCATCTTCCCGGCGTTTACGGTAATGCTGAATGTCAATTTGAAGCGGTAGCCAACGTCCCACCTCGCGGCCGACAATTAAGCTGGTGATAAACTGGAGCGCATTGATCGTCTCGGCCTTGCGGCCGATTAAAAAGCTGAGGTCTTTTCCTTCAATGTCAATTAACACCGGTTGAATTCTGTTCTCATCAGAATCGCCCATGCGCACTGAGACATCGGCTTTAACGTGCATCTTTTCGAGGATGAAATTGATGGTTTCCCTGGCAATAACGACTTCATTCGGTTCGTCTATTGCTGCTTTTTGCACAGGGTCTCCGGTGGAGCGATCTGAAACGCTCGCAGATATGTGCCTGGCCTTGTCCACTTCTGTTTCTGAAGACTGGGGTTTGATCTTTAACGCGACCCTGGCCTGACGATGGCCAAGCCCCAAGAGCCCCTTCTTGCCTTCATCTAAAATCTCGACATCAACCTCGTTTTCAGTTAATCCCAGTTCTTGTAAGCCTTTTTCAACTGCTTCTTCAACCGAAGGCGCAATTACCTCCAGTTTGGTTCTTTCTTCTGACATAAGTTCTACTCCCTACAACAGCACCATTGGCCCGGTGCTGTAAATTGGTTTAGCGTTTTTTGCCGGAATACCTTTGCTTTCGGGGCATGGTCATGCGTTTACTCTTTGCATCTGGTTGTGTGGGTTTCTTTTCAACGGGCGTCTCTTTTGCGACGGCATCGATCACTGGGGCTTCTGTTTGCACCTGCGATTGTACGGGTTGTTTTGCCTTAATGAAAGGAAGGATTCTGGACCAGTTGGCTCTGCCAAGAATAGAGTACTGCGCGATCCCGACTAGGTTACTGGTCAGGAAATATAAGGCCAGACCAGAGGCCAGTGAGTAAGCCATGAAGCCCATTAAAAACGGCATATAAAGATTCATCGATTTAGCCATCATCGCACTTTGATCGTTGCCCGATGTTGGTGGTTCAAGCAGCTTTGATTGCAGATAAGTAGTAATCACAACCAGAACGGTCAGTACGGGTACAGCAACCCCAAAGACGTTTAAACGTTCGGGCTGCCCTAAATCCATCCACAAAAAGCGGTGTTGCAATGGCAAAATATTGGCTGGATTGATAAAACCGGGATAAATGCTACGTGCTAAACGGAAAAGCTCAAAGGGTGTGCCCGCCATCGCTCGTAAAACACTCTGATACAAACCCAGGATGAGGGGAAACTGAATCAGGGTCGGCAGACAAGATCCCAGGGGATTAATGCCCAGTTCCTTGTACAGCTTCATC